>JASLKB010000169.1 GCA_030747775.1 Acidimicrobiales bacterium
ATGTGGGACGAGGCCGGTCGAGTGGAGTCCCACCAGCGGGCGGAGACTCTGGCCCGCACGCTGATCGATGCCCACGTCGAGCCCCTGATGGCCGATGGCCAGCGGATGGCCCTCGATGAGTTTGTGGCTCGCCGCGTCGCCGAGGGCGGCGTCGAGACCGACTACTGATCCCGTTCTCAGGAGCACCTACATGACAGATCTCCCCGAAAGTGCGCAGGTCGTAGTCATCGGCGGCGGCGTGGTGGGCGCCAGCGTGCTTTACCACCTCACCAAGGCCGGCTGGAACGACGTAGTCCTGCTGGAGCGGCGTGAACTGACCGCCGGGTCGACGTGGCACGCGGCAGGTGGCATGCACACCATCAACGGCGACCCCAATGTGGCTGCACTGCAGCGCTACACGGTCCAGCTCTACGAGGACCTTGAGCGCGAGTCGGATGTGTCCTGTGGCCTACACCTGACCGGCGAGGTGATGCTGGCTGACGATGAGGACCGTATGGACTGGTTGCGCATGGCTCATGCCCGCGGCCGATATCTGGGCATGCAGACCGAACTGATCTCCGTCGCCGAAGCGGCCGAGAAGATCCCCTTCCTTGTCGAGGAACACTTCGTGGGCGCCCTGTGGGACCCGGTGGGTGGCCACGTCGACCCGTCGGGGGTCACCAACGCCTACGCCACGGCAGCCCGCATGGCCGGTGCTCAGGTGCACCGCAACACCTGGGCCCATGACCTGATCCAACGACCCGACGGTCTGTGGGACGTGGTGACCGAGCGGGGCAACGTCACCTGCGAACACTTCGTGAACTGCGGCGGCCTCTGGGCCCGCGAGGTCGGCCGGATGTGCGGCATCGAGCTGCCCATCCTTGCCATGGAGCACATGTACCTGCTGACTGAGGAACTCCCCGAGATCCAGCCTTGGCTGGACGCCACCGGAGGGCACGGCATCGGAGCCATCGACTTTGGCGGCGAGATCTACACGAGGGCCGAGGCCGGAGGCCTGTTGTTGGGTACCTACGAGCAGGCCTGCAGGCCGTGGTCGGTGCGGGAAACGCCCTGGGACTTCGGCGCCCAACTCCTGACTCCCGACTTGGAACGGATTGCCCCATCGCTGGCCGTGGGGTTCGAACACTTCCCCATCTACGCCGACGCGGGGATCCGCCAGGTCATCAACGGCCCGTTCACCTTTGCGTCCGACGGCAACCCGCTGATCGGCCCAATCCGGGGCCAGCCAGGCCACTGGGTTGCCTGTGGCGTGATGGCCGGACTCAGCCAGGGCGGTGGCGTAGGCCTGGCCATGGCCAACTGGATGACCTCCGGCGACCCCGGCTTCGACGTGTGGGGCATGGACGTGGCCCGGTACGGCGACTGGACCACGCCGTCCTATACCCGGGCCAAGGTCATGGAGAACTACAGCCGCCGCTTCTCCATCTCGTTTCCCAACGAGGAACTACCAGCCGGCCGGCCGCTGCACACCTCGTCGATCCACGACCGCCTCACCGACGCCAATGCCGTGTGGGGCTCGTCCTACGGTCTCGAGCAGGCCCTGTGGTACCAGCGGCAGGGTGCCGACCCGCTAGAGGACGTCACCTTCCACCGATCCAACGCCTTTGAGGTGGTGGCCGAGGAGGTCCACGCAGTGCGCACCGGGGTTGGACTCATCGAGACCACCGGGTTCGCCAAGCACGAGTTCACTGGCACGGGCGCCCGGGCCCTGCTGAACCGGGTGTTGGCCAACCGAATTCCAGCACCTGGCCGGATGGCCTTGGCCCCAATGCTGGACGAACACGGCCACCTCATCGGCGACTTCACCGTGGCCACGTTGGCCGACCCGTCCGACGGCACCGAGACCTTCCTCGTGTTTGGTTCGGGCGCAGCCGAGGGCTACCACGAACGCTGGTTCCGAGCCCAGGTCGCATCACACCTGAAGACCGACGGTGCACCGGTGACCTACCGGCCAATCGGCCACGAACTGGCCGGGCTGTCCCTGGCCGGCCCAGCGGCTCGCGATGTGCTGGCCGCGGTGGCCGGCTCCTCAGCGGCAGGCGCAGACGTCTCGGGCGACGCCTTCGCCTTTCGAGACATCCGTCGCATGGACCTCGACATGGTGCCAGCAATCGTGGGGCGCATCACCTTCACCGGCGACCTGGGCTACGAGTGCTGGGTACCCGCCTCACTGCAGCAACGGCTATTCGACCTGCTGATGGAGGCAGGCGAATCGCACGGCATCCAGCTATTCGGCCTCCGGGCGCTCGACTCCATGCGCTTCGACAAGGGCTTCGGGGCGTGGACCAGCGAGTTCCGACCCATCTACACCCCGGGTGAGGCGGGACTGGACTCGTTCGTGGCCCTTCGGACTGTTGACGGCGTCGATCGGGACTTCGTCGGCCGCGATGCTGCAGCGGCCGCCCGCACTACCGGCCCCGCACGGCGTCTGTGCCTGTTCACCCTCGACGACGGCGGCATTCCCACCGGGCGGAATGCCGGTACCGACGTGCTGGGGGACGAGCCAATCTGGCACGGCGGCGATGTCGTGGGATGGGCCACCTCCGGTGGCTACGCCCACTGGTCGAAGGCCTCCTGCGCCATGGGCTATGTGCCTGCCGATGTGGCCGACCCGACCGCACCGGCCGACAGCTTCGAAATCGAGGTTCTGGGGGTACGTCGTCCGGCCACCCGCCGAGACGAGCCACTGTTCGACCCCTCGGGGTCAAGGATGAGAGGGTGAGCCCCTGATGAGCGGAGACTCTCCGGTGCGGGACGACCTGAACGACCCGATGGTGCGCCGGGCGGCCACCGTCGGCCACCGTATGGCTATGGGCCCCGGCGAACCGGCGCTATCGGAGTGGGCGGCTGCCGGGCTGGAACTGCCCGACGAGAAGGCCATGATGCGATACCGCCTAGACCGCACGGTCGACCAGATCACCGAAGCCGACGTGGACGGGGTTCTCCTATTCGACCCGATGAACGTCATGTACGTTACGTACGCGCCCAACATGCAGGTTTGGCTACTCCACAATCAGGCGCGATACGCCTTCGTGGGAGCCAATGGAACGCTGACCCTGTTCGACTACCCAAACTGCGAGTTCCTGTCAGCTCACAACCCGTTCGTATCCGAGGTTCGGCAGGCTCGGAACTTCACCTGGTTCCTCTCCGGAGACCGGATCGACGAAGGCGCCAAGGGCTTTGCACAGGAGGTAGCCAACCTGGCCCGCACCCACGGCGCCGGTAATCGCCGAATTGCAGTGGACTCCTCGACCACGCTGGGCATCATGTCGCTCCAGGACGAGGGCCTGACCCTGGTCGAAGGCACCCGGATTATGGAGGAGGCCCGCAAGATCAAAGGGGCTGATGAGATCCGGGCCATGCGCTGTTCTGCTGAGGGCACCTTCGAGGCCTGCCGGAGGATGTTCGAGGCCATGCGTCCAGGCATGACCGAGAACCAGCTA
>JASLKB010000016.1 GCA_030747775.1 Acidimicrobiales bacterium
AGGCCAGGCGCCGACCGCGGGCGGTTCCAGCAACGATTCGCACCAGACCATCATGACAGCGGTCCCCGCCACCACGGCACCGCTCGACGCCAGTCCCAGCCGACGGAACTAGATTCCGTATCGTGCAGGCAGCGACGACCATCATCTGCGTGGACTGCGGAGGCACCTGCCACCTTCTGGCCCACCCAGAGACGAAGTTCGAACCGGGGGATCCGGTGGCCTACCGATGCGCCGACTGCATGGACCGCTGGGACCTCGTAATGCCCGACGAGGAAGACGGTCGGGGCGACGAACCGGCCGCAATCTGAGGCCCACCGCCGAGGCGAAATTGCCTGGCCGGGTTGTGGACGGACAGCTGCTCGAACTCAGCGCTGCGGGTCTCTCCACATGAGGGGAACGGTCGGCCCACCCTTGATAGCCACCTCACAGGTGACTACGAACCCGTGGCGCTCGTAAAGAGGCACATTGGCCGGGTCCGACGACTCCAGATAGGCACCCACCCCATCCTCGTCACACCGCCGGGTGATTGCCGAGATCAGTGCCGAGGCGAGACCGCGACCACGGGCCGGAGGTCGGGTGCCCACGAAGGCCAGATACCAATGCGGAGTATGGGGAGCGGCGCTCAGCATCGGCATCAAGGCCGCCAGACGCTCATCCATCACCTCATCTCCCAGCGCCAGTCGGTTCACGACACCGCTCATCGTGTAGTCGGGCCCCGGGTCGTCCGGTCCCCGCGGCGGCACCCAAACCGCGGCCGCCTCGCGGACATCGACCGGATCGTCGGGCACGACGATCTCATCGACCCCCCGACCACCCAGGAATCGGTTAGCAAACAGCGCGGTGACCAGAGCCTGGCGGCGTAAGGGGTCGGGATCGGGCCCGTCGTCGAACAGGAAAGCCAGTACGGGGTCGGAAGCGAATGCCTCAGCGAGGGCTGCCACCACAGCGGGAATATCAGCGTCGCCGGCGACTCGTGCGGCGACGGTCAGTCCGGGGCGATCGTCCATGCCCAATCCTCCCTCGCCGAAGACCGCTGTCACGACTTAAGCAAGAACGCCGACTCGTCAGCACCTAGGAACAGGTCCACCTCGTCGGCAAGTTCAGGGTGGACGTCTAGGCCGGACCCGTCGCCAACTAGTTCAAGGGCCACCTGCCGGGCCGCCTCCACCCACTCCCGGTCCCGCCGCAACGAGGCCAACCGCAGGTCGTTGCGGCCCTTCTGGCGCTCGCCCATGATCGTTCCCTCCCCTCGCAGGTCAAGGTCCACCTCGGCCAGTTCGAACCCATCGGTCGTGCGGACCAGCGCCTTCAGGCGCTCCTCGGCATCAGGAGTGGGCGCCTCTCCCACCAGCAGGCATCGGCTCGCATGGGCACCGCGCCCCACCCGACCCCGGAGTTGATGAAGCTGAGCGATGCCGAACCGGGCAGCGTCCAACACCACCATCACCGTTGCATTGGGGACGTCCACCCCCACCTCGATGACGGTGGTGGCCACTAACACGTCAAGCGCCCCCAACCGGAAGAGCCGCATCGTCTCCTCCTTCTCGGCCCGACCAACCCGACCGTGGAGCAACCCGACCCTCAGGTCCGCCAATGCTCCTGTCGACAGGTCAGAGAACACCTCCTCGGCTGACCGCACCTCAAGCGCGTCGGACTCGTCGATGAGCGGGCAAACCACATAGGCCTGTCGACCGGCTGCCACCTCATCGCGGACCACCGACCACACGCCAGCCCCTGCCGATGGGGCCGTGCCCTTCCCGTCCTCGGGGATCCAGACAGTGTCAATAGGGGTGCGACCCGGCGGCATCTCGTCCAGTACCGACACGTCAAGGTCGCCGTAGACGGTCATGGCTGCCGTCCGCGGGATGGGCGTAGCCGTCATCACGAGAACATCGGGGGCCGTGCCATCACGGTTCTTCTCCCGGAGGGCGGCCCGCTGCTCGACACCGAAGCGGTGCTGCTCGTCGATGACCACCACCCCGAGCGATCCGAACTCCACCCCCTCCTGGATGAGGGCGTGGGTACCGATGAGCACGTCGACGCCCCCGGCCACCAGTTCGGTAGCAATGCGCCGACGCTCGGCGACTGTGGTCCGGTTAGTGAGCAGGTCCACCTTCAACGGACGCTGGCCCAACAGCGTCGCCGGGTCGGGGACGGTCATCCCGTCCAGCAACTCAGCCACCCCGAGGTGGTGCTGCTCGGCCAGCACCTCAGTGGGCGCCATGAACGCCCCCTGATGGCCGCCCCGGACAGCGGTCAATAGGGCGGTGACCGCCACCACGGTCTTCCCAGAACCAACGTCACCCTGCAGGAGGCGATGCATGGGACCCGGACGTGCTAGGTCATTGGCGATCTCGTCGATAGTGCGGAGCTGTGCGCCGGTTAGATCGAAGCCCAGACGATCGTGGAACTCGGCCAGCAGGTCGATCCGCTCGTCCCCGACCTCCATCGGACCCGTGTCGTGGGCGATACCCACCGAGGTCCGCTCCAACTCGACCTTTCGTCGCACCAGGGCGATCTGGATGCGGAGCAGCTCATCGAACACCAGGCGGCGACGGGCTTCGGCCATCTCGGCCATGGATTCGGGACGGTGAATGGCGCGATAGGCATCGGAACGATCCACGAAACGGAACCGTTCACGCACCTCAACGGGTACGGGGTCGGTGAGACCACGGACGGCCATGATCCGACGAAGGGCCTCCCCCAGATGGGCGTCAACGTCCCAGGAATGGAGCCCGGCGCTATCAGACTGGGGGTACACGGCCACGATCCGACCCGTCCGGTCCCCCACCAGGTCGACGACCGGCCCGACCATCTGGAGAGTTCCCTGATAGTCGTCGGCCTTTCCGAACACCACGGCCTGCATCCCCTCCACCAACTGGCGCTCGCGCCACGGCTGATTGAAGAAGGTCAGGCGCAAGCGGCCCGTCGAATCCGACGCCCGGACCTCGACCAGCGACCGACCCTTACGAGTCCGTCGAGATGTGACCCGGTCTATCCGGACCAGCACCATGCCCTCCACCCCCGGCTCCAGTTGGGCAACAGTGGCCTCCCGGCTGCGGTCCAGATATCGGCGGGGATAGAAGCCCAGCAGGTCCAGGATCGTCTCCACCTCGACGGTTGCCAGGGCCTTGGCCCTGGCCTTCCCCACACCCTTTAGGTCGGTGATAGGTCGAGCGTCCAACTCCCGGAGGGTGATGCCCCCGTGACCGGAAGGCCCCTCACCAGTAGGAGGCGAGCCACCAGGAGCCGCTTCGGCCATGATCCCCCGGCTACTCGATGCCCAGATAGTAGGGGTATAACGGCTGGCCACCGTCGTGCACCTCGACGTCGAGACCAGGATGCTCAGTAGCCAGCCAGGCCACCACAGCGGCCGTCGTGGCCTCGTCCGCGTCCTCGCCAGCGATAACCGTCACGATCTCGTGGTCCTCCTCGACCAGTTCAGCGAGCAGTCCGGTCGTGGCATCGAAGGCCGTATCGGCAACCACCCTGACCTTCCCACCGGTCAGCCCGAGGTGGTCCCCTTCGGTGATCTCGCCCATGTCACCGCTCGAATCGCGTACTGCCACCGTTACCTCGCCAGCGACCACCGCATCGGCCGCCCCTGCCATCGAGGTCAGATTGTCCTCGGCCGTGCCCTCCGGGTCATAGGCCAGCAGTGAGGCGAACCCCTCACTGATGCCACGCGTCGGCACCACCCGGACGGTCTTGGCTGTCTGGGCATCAACCTGCCCGGCCACCGCGATGATGTTGCCGTTGTTGGGGAGCAGCACCACATCATTGGCCGGCACGGCCTCCACGGCGGCAAGCAGGTCTGCCGTGGACGGGTTCATCGACTGTCCGCCCAGCACCACACGGCGCACACCGAGCGACCGGAAGATGTCACGGATGCCCGGACCGTTGGCCACCGCGATCACCGCGCAGGGCACCGCTTCGCCGACATCACCTTGATCGGCGGCCATCGACTCACGCACCCAGGCCTGTTCCTCAGCCTGTTCCTTAACCTCGTCGAACAGGTCTGTGACCCTGATGCGGTAGGGACGGCCAACGGCGATGCCGGCCTCCACGGCTCCACCGATGTCGTCGGTATGGACGTGGCAATTCCAGACGCCATCGCCGCCCACCACGACGATGGAGTCCCCGAGGGCCGCCCAGGCCTCCTTGAAGCCCTCCACGGCTTCGTCCGGGGCATCCAGGAAGTACATCACCTCGTATTGCGTGCCAAGCCCGGGGTCACCGCCGTGGGCGTCGGGGCGATCGTCGATCGACAGGGGCACCGCCACCTCGACCGGTTCAGGGATGGGGCGTCCGTCGATGGTCGTGAGGACGGCGTCCAACAAAAGCAGGAACCCGCTCCCGCCGGCGTCCACCACCCCGGCTTCGGCTAGCACCGGGAGCAGTTCGGGCGTGCGGGCCAGGCTCTCGCCGCCGGCCGT
Organism: Acidimicrobiales bacterium; assembly: GCA_030747775.1. Classification (GTDB taxonomy): domain Bacteria; phylum Actinomycetota; class Acidimicrobiia; order Acidimicrobiales; family MedAcidi-G1; genus UBA9410. The sequence goes on from JASLKB010000016.1 coordinate 4,437, forward strand.
TCGCGATGCCTCGGCCACGCCCAGCAGATCAGCCCCGTCGTCCGCGGCGGCCACCGCGGCCTCGGCCGACTCGCGGACCACGGTCAGGATGGTTCCCTCCACCGGAGTCATGACCGCCCCATAGGCAGCGGTCGAAGCGGCGGCCATACCGTCAGCTAACAGTCGTCCGTCGATAGTGCCTGTCGGATCGGTGGCCCCGACCGGAGAGAAGGCGGCCGAAAGGCCCCGGAGTACCTGGGAAAGAATCACCCCCGAGTTGCCCCGGGCACCCATCAGCGACCCGTGGGCGATGGCTGCGGCCACAGTGTCCATGTCAGCCCCCTGGTCGAGGGCGTCGAGGTCGGCGCACACCGAGTCGACGGTCATCGTCATATTGGACCCGGTGTCGCCGTCCGGCACGGGGTACACGTTCAGCAGGTTCAGAGTCGCCCGGTGGGCCACCAAGGCGTCACGGAAGGTCCCCATCAGGGCGCGCAGGCCGTTGGCATCCAGCGAGTGGGCGGTCACGACGGTCGAGCGTAGCCATCGACACCCGACTCGTACCCGAAGGCCTATGTCCGGAGATGCAAATCCTCGTGACCCGTGACCTGAGCAAGCCAGCAAAGTCGGAGGCCGGTGGTTGGAGACCCCTCTCAGGTCGCCCTAGCCTTGTGGCGTTGTCGAGACTGGTTCCAGACCGACCGGTCCCCTATCGAGGTGTTGTGATGGCGTCCGTCTGTGAGATCTGCGGCAAGAAGCCTTGGTTCGGCAAGTCCCTGAGCCACTCCCACCGGCGAACGAACCGTCGCTGGAACCCAAACATCCAGCGGGTCCGGGCCGTGGTCGGCAAGTCCACCAAGCGCATGAACGTCTGCACCGGCTGCATCAAAGCCGGCAAGGTCGTCAAGGCTGGCCACTGAGCCGGACGACGAACGGAGGAGGCTCAGGTGCAGGGCGTGGTCAAATCGTACGACCCGGGCACGGGCGACGGCGTCGTCATCCGTGAGACCGACCTGGCTGAATTTGACCTCGCCGACGGGGCCCTCGACGGTTCCGTGTTCCGCATGCTCAGGCAAGGACAGCGTGTCCTGTTCGCCCTCGATGAAGACCAACGGGCCACCTCACTCTCACTGGGGTCCGAGGTCGACATGGGCACCCCCGACCTGGACTGAGGTTCCGCTGACCTCTGCGTGACCGGTGACCGGTGACCGGTTCCATTAACCAAAGTCACAGCCGCTAAGCCACGGTTTTCACTCCACGGTGTGGCATCGTCGCGGGACAACCGCTATCGACGGGAACCCAAGGTGTCCGCAGGCAAGACCGTCTACCCGACCAAGAACCGCAAACTCCTCGACTGGGTCGAGGACTGGGTCCAGCTCTTGGCCCCCGACGCCGTCCATTGGTGCGACGGCTCGACCGTTGAGACCGACCGACTGTGCAGCGAGCTTGTCGAGGCGGGCACCTTCCGGCGCCTGAACGACGACCTTCGGCCCAACTCGTACCTGGCCCTTTCCGATCCGGCCGACGTAGCCAGGGTCGAGGACCGCACCTACATCTCGACTACCAACCCGATTGATGCCGGTCCAACCAACAACTGGCGCGATCCGTCAACGCTGAAGGCCGAGATGCGAACGCTCTACCGGGACTGCATGCAGGGACGGACCCTCTACGTAGTCCCGTTCTCGATGGGCCCGTTGGGGTCGCCCATCGCCCACATCGGCGTCCAGCTCACCGACTCGCCGTATGTGGTGGTGAGCATGCGGACCATGACCCGCATGGGCTCAGCGGTACTGGACGTGCTGGGCGACGATGAGTTCGTTCCATGCGTCCACTCGGTGGGCGCCCCACTGGAGGTGGGGCAGGCCGACGTGCCATGGCCGTGCGACGCCGACAACAAATACATTTCCCACTTCACCGAAACCCGAGAAATCTGGTCGTACGGGTCGGGCTACGGCGGGAACGCCCTACTGGGCAAGAAGTGCTTCGCCCTACGCATCGCCTCGACCATGGCCCGTGACGACGGCTGGCTGGCTGAGCACATGCTCATCCTCGGCCTGACCTCACCGTCTGGCGAGAAGACTTACATCGCCGCGGCCTTCCCGTCAGCCTGCGGCAAGACAAACATGGCCATGTTGGTGCCCACCCTCCCGGGCTGGACCGTCGAGACCATCGGCGACGACATCGCCTGGATGAAGTTCGGCGAGGACGGCCGGCTCTACGCCATCAACCCGGAGGCCGGCTTCTTCGGAGTTGCACCCGGCACCTCGGACACCACCAACGCCAACGCCATGGCCACCCTCTGGGGCAACTCGGTATTCACCAACGTGGCCCTCACCCCCGACGGTGACGTCTGGTGGGAGGACATGACCGACGAGGTTCCTGAACAGCTCACCGACTGGCAAGGCCACCCCTGGACCCCCGAATCAAATGGTCCGGCCTCCCATCCCAACGCCCGGTTCACCGCCCCGGCCTCACAGTGCCCGTCGATCGCACCCGAATGGGAGGACCCCGCCGGGGTGCCCATCTCAGCCATCCTGTTCGGCGGACGCCGGGCCACCAACGTGCCCTTGGTAACCGAGGCCCGAGACTGGAACCACGGTGTGTTCCTAGGTTCGATCATGAGTTCGGAAAAGACCGCGGCCGCCTCCGGGGCCATCGGCCAGGTCCGGTTTGACCCGTTCGCCATGCTCCCGTTCATGGGCTACAACGTCGGCGACTACTTCTCCCACTGGCTGTCCATCGGGGACCATGCCGAACCGTCCCGCCTCCCAAAGCTGTTCTGGGTGAACTGGTTCCGCAAGGACGCCGACGGCAAGTTCCTGTGGCCCGGATTCGGCGAGAACAGTCGAGTGCTGGAGTGGGTCGTGGACCGGGTCGCCGGCCGGGGAAAGGCCTCCGAGACCCCCATCGGCCTGGTGCCCACACTGAACGCCATTAACCGCACCGGTCTAGACATGGACGACACCACAATGGCCGACCTGTTGACTGTGGACCCGGCCTCGTGGAGCCATGAGGTCGCCCTCATCGACGAGCACTACTCAATGATCGGCGAACGTCTCCCCAAGCGCCTCGAAGCCGAGTTAGACGACCTTCGGAGTCGGCTCGACGCCACCCACTAGACGGAGTCGCTCGCTCTTCCGTCAAGCGGTAACGAGCATCGCTCGGATGCCCAGGCCCATGAGAAATAGGCCAGCGCACCCGTAGAGCAGGTGTCGGTGAGGACGCATGCTCTGTCGGTAGCTGTAGACGATGCCAATGACGATCAGGGCCACGAAGCCGTAGAACAGGTGGAACTGGGGTGGGTCGATGTCCTGGCCGGCCACCAGCCCCACCCCCATGGTCACCTGTACGGCAATGGCTACCTGGACCAGGGCGGTGAACCACCAGAGCGCCCGACCCCGTAGCGCCTCGACCCGATGGGCCGACAGGGCCCATACTCCAGCCAAGCCGTTCCCGATCACCATCACCCAGGCGAACCCCTCGTGAAGGTCTCGTAACGACGCCAGAACCGGGACAAGTCTCATCGGGCCATCATGCCAGCAGCGGTCACCGCAACAGCAGGTCGTCGCTCTGGGGATTGCCCCCACGGGGGCAATCCGGGTCCACATACCACTCGGCGCCGAAAGCCATGGCGAACGCCTCGTCGGGCATGGCTAGAAAGAACGAGTCCTCGGGGATCTGACTGGCGTGGGCCCGAATAGCCGACCGCTTACGACCCAACACCGACGTGACGTCGATCCCGTGGGTGATCTCGGCATCCGGGAGCCCAAAGGTGTCCGACTCGAGCCGCTCCCGACGAACCTCCAGCATCGCATCGTCAGGCCAGGCCTCCTCGCCAGCTGCCTCGGCGCGCTCCATCTCGGCCAGCGCTGCGTCAATCGAGGCCTGCAAGACGTCTCGATTCATAGTCACCCAACGGAGCCGCACCAGCCGATCGCCTGCCTCGACCCGACGGTCCACCCACCGGGTCCCCACCCGATGCACCTGGATGTGGTCGGGATGGCCATACCCGCCGTGGGAGTCGTACACCACCAGCACGTCCACCACCTCGGAGTCCAGCACATCGTCCAGGCGGCCGGTCGCCTCGTCCACGTCGGCCTGCCAGAAGCAGTCCGGATGTTTATTGGCCAGGTCGTCGGCCATGCCGCTGTCCCGATAGCCCAGAAAGGCCACGTGGGCCACGCCCAGCACCTCGGCCGAAGCGTGGACCTCGGCGGTCCGACGGTCCCCGAGGGCCTCGCCGGGGCCAAGGACACCGGGCACCGGCTCGCCCTCCTCCCCGCGGGTAGCCACCACGAGCACCACCCGATGCCCCTCTTCGGCCAGACGGGCCATCGTCCCGCCGGAGGCCAGGGCCTCATCGTCAGGGTGGGCGTGGAGGAACACCACAGTGGCCATGGTTTGAAGCGACCTGTCTTCTCGTCGATCCGGCGGAAGCCGATCAGGCCACGGCGCCCGAAGCCCGCAGCGCGGCTACCTCGTTGGCGCCCAGGCCCAGTTCGTCCAGCAACTCGTCGGTGTGTTGGCCCTCGTGGGGGGGAGGTCGTCGGATCGATCCGGGGGTACCGCTGAGACGAGGCGCCGGACCGGGCTGTCTCAGGCCCCCCGACTCCACGAAGGTCCCTCGAGCCACGTGATGTGGGTGCTCAATGGCCTCCGACACCGCCAGAACCGGGGCGTAGCAGACGTCGCTTCCCTCCAGGACGGCGTCCCATTCGTCACGTGTCCGGGTGGCCACCACGGCGGCCACCTTCGCCTTTAGTTCGGGCCAGCGTGACCGGTCGTGTTGGTTGGCAAAATCGTCGGGGTCCAGGCCCAGCTTCTCGATCAGTTCGGCGTAGAACTGGGGCTCGATTGACCCAATGGAGATGTACTCCCCGTCGGCGCATTCGTATACGTCGTAGAAGTGGGCCCCGGTGTCCAGCATGTTCTCGCCCCGCCGTTCCGAAGCAAAGCCGGTGTGGAGCATCCCGTAGAAGAAGCTCATCAGGCTGGCCACGCCGTCCACCATGGCGGCATCCACCACCTGGCCCTCGCCGGTGGAGCGCGCCGACAGCAGAGCGCAAACGATGCCAAAGGCCAGGTACATGCCACCGCCGCCGAAGTCGCCGACCAGGTTGAGCGGCGGGACGGGTCCGGTGTCATCGCGGCCCATGTGGGCCAGTGCCCCTGCCAAGGCTATGTAGTTGATGTCGTGTCCGGCGGTCTGGGCGTAGGGCCCATCCTGGCCCCAACCAGTCATGCGTCCATACACGATGGCCGGATTACGGGCCATGCAGTCCTCGGGACCGATGCCCAGCCGTTCAGCCACCCCCGGCCGGAAGCCCTCGAAAACCACATCCGCGTCAGCCACCATTCGCAACACCAGATCACGGCCCTCATCGGACTTGAGATCAACGCCGATGCTGCGTCGACCTCGGGCGTTGACGTTGGCCGGGGGGTTGGCCGGGTCGCCACCGCGGACCGCGCCAGCCCTGTCGATCCGGACGACGTCGGCGCCCATGTCGGCAAGCATCATCCCGCAGAAGGGCCCCGGCCCGATGCCAGCCAGTTCGATGACCCGGACCCCGTCCAATGCTCCCATGTCGTAATCCTGTCTCCCGTCGATGGTTCGTTCAGTTCATTCAGCGGTTCGGATCGCCAGCCGGTACCGAAGCCCGGTCCACGGTATGACAGTGCTCCGTGATAGCCGGGACCAAGATCGGCCAGGCTCCAGGTGCCATGTCGTGGCCCCAGCCGTCCAGCAGCACGAACGTCGCCCCTGGGATGACCTCGGCGGTCCGTTCACCCGCCGCAGGGAGGACGAGCGTGTCGGCGGTACCGCTGACAACCCGAGTCGGCACGGTGATGGTGGCCAGCGCAGCCTCCCGGTCACCCATCGAGACCGCCGCATTGCGTTGCCGGTCATAGGCGTGGCGCGGCTGGGGCGAGCGCTCCTGATAGTCGGCGAACACCGCCCGGGCGTGGTCGTCGTCGTGCCACACGCTGGCCCACAGCCGACGGTCGGCCAGGCTCTTGGCCACCGCTTCGTCGGGATCTTCAGGGGCCGGGACCAGCATGGCGGCCAGAGTTTCCTCGGCGGGCCGACCGAACTCCCGGTTACCGGTTGTCGATCCCATGGACACGAGGCTCCGGCACCGCTGCGGATGTTCGACGGCCATCGTCTGGGCCACCATCCCCCCGAGGGAGAATCCGGCCACGTGTGCGTCAGCCAACCCCAGATGGTCAAGTAGGTCAACGGCGTCGGTCGCCATGTCGGACAGGTCGTAGGGAGTGCCTCCTGGGGGGCCGTCGTTATCGAAGATGGTGGACAAGCCGCTATCTCGATGGTCGTAGCGGACCACGCGCAGCCCCCTGTTAGCCAAAAGGCGACACAGGCCCTCCTCCCAAACCAGCATCTGGCTACCCAGGCCGTGCATGAGTAGCAAGGTCGGGTCGGCCGGATCGCCGAACGACTCGTAGCAGATCTCGATGCCGGAGGGCAGGGCTGCTATGGGCATGGTCCCATTGTCCGACTCGCGACGCCGGCGGTCCAACCGGGCGCCTGCACTACCGTCATCGTCCGTGAACAGCTCCGAGCCCTCCCACATCCCGCCGATAGCGCAGGATCCGATCGACCTCGACCCGACCATCAATGACAAGCCGTTCGCCGACCTCGACGTCGCGACGTTCCATGAGTTGTTGCGGCTGAGGGTCGATGTATTCGTGGTGGAACAGACCTGCGCCTACCCCGAGCTAGACGGGCGGGACACGGAACCCGAGACCCGCCACGTGTGGCTAGACGGTCCTGACGGACGACCGGTGGCATCGATCCGAGTTCTGGCCGAACCAGACGAAAGCCACCGGATCAGTCGGGTCGTGACCCGGGTCGAGGCCCGCGGTGCCGGCCTGGCTGGCGTATTGCTCGACCACGTGCACGCCACCACCCCGGGACGCCTGGTCCTCGACGCTCAGACGTACCTAGTCCCGTGGTACGAGTCTCTGGGCTACGAACCCACTGGCGACGAGTTCCTAGAGGACGGGATCCCCCACGTTCCCATGGCCCGGGAAGGGGCTCAGGCGTAGTCGGTCCCATCCAGGAAATCGTCGTCGATACCAAAGTGGTGCGCCACCTCATGGACGACGGTGACGGCCACCTCACATCGGAGCTCGTCGAGGTCGGCGCATTGGTCGCACAGGGCAAGCCGGTAAAGGTGGATGCGGTCGGGCATCACCAGGCCGCCCGACTCCGGCAGGCCGGCGGCCCCGTAGGCATCCCGTTCAGTGAGCGGGACCCCGTCGTACAGGCCAAGCAGGTCCGGGGGGTCGCCCCGATCGGCGGTCAGGACCACCACGTTGTCCATGAACACGGCCAATCCGGGCGGCAGGTCGTCGAGAGCCTCGGCGACGATGCGGTCAAAGGCGTCCGGGCCGATGGGATCCACGTCCGCGAGGCTACGGCGCACCCCGGAGGCTGTCGCAGCCCGTCGCTAGGGTGCGGCCGATGAACACGGCGGACGGACTTCCGGGCTTGGACCGGCTCTCCAACGACCTGGCTACCGGCGCCGCGGCGAACGAGGCCGCCGACGCCGAGACACTGCTCCGCGGCCTGAATGACGAACAGCAGGTCGCGGTGACCACCGATGCCCTACCGCTGGCCATCCACGCAGGCGCGGGCTCGGGCAAGACCCGAGTACTCACACACCGGATCGCCTGGCGCGCCCTCACCGGCCGGGACGACCCCCGACGGGTCTTGGCGCTGACCTTCACCCGTAAAGCCGCCTCCGAATTGCGCAGCAGGGTACGCCGTCTCGGAATGCGCGACCAGGTGGCCGCCGGCACCTTCCACTCGGTGGCCCTGGCCCAGCTCCGGACCTGGTGGCGTGAAAACGACCGCCGGGAACCCGATCTAGTGGAACGCAAGATCTCGATGATTCGGTCCCGCCTTCCCCGCGACCACCGGGCCACGGCGGCCCTCGACGTGGTCGCCGAGATCGAGTGGGCCAAGGCCCGCCGTATCCGTCCAGAGGCCTACGCCAAGTCAGCCGAGGCGGCCGGACGCACGCCCCCACTGCCCGGGCCAACGGTGGCGCGGATATACGGGGACTACGAGCAGGAGAAGGCCGACCGGAACCTGGTCGACTTTGACGACCTGCTGGACCAGTGCCGACACCACCTGACTACCGATCGTCGGTTTGCCGACGCCCAGCGATGGCGCTTCCGACACCTCTACGTAGACGAGTTCCAAGACGTCAATCCCCTGCAGTTCGACCTGCTGGCCGCCTGGCTGGGTGGTCGGACCGAACTGTGCGTGGTTGGCGACCCAGACCAGGCCATCTACGGCTGGAACGGGGCCGATGCCGATCACCTCAACCGCTTCGATGTTCACTTCCCGGGGGCCACGGTGCTGGAACTACGCCAGAACTACCGCAGCACCCCCCAGGTCCTCCGGGTGGCCGCGCGGGCTCTAGTCGGTCGCGAGCCCATGTCGGCCAATCGGGACAGCGGGCCGGAGCCGGTTGTGAGTGGTCATGCCAACCAGACGGCCGAGGCGGAGGCCATCGCCCGAAACGTCCGCGACCGTCGGGGCCCGAATGGTCGCTGGCGAGACCAAGCAGTGCTGGTCCGCACCAACGCCCAAACCGAACCAGTGGTCCAGGCCCTCCGCTCCGCCGGCATCCCGGTGCGCACCCGTAGCGGCAGTGGCTTACTGGACCGGGCCGACGTGAAAGCCCAGTTGCAGACTCTCAGCCGTGTCAATGGGCCGCTGGCCGACCATCTGGGAGACCTCAGGATGGCTGCCGACGGACCGCTGGCCGGCGGGGCAGCACCCGACCTCGACGAGGACACCGGCGCGACCGGTGACGAGACCGGACGTGCTGCCGCCTTCGCCGAACTCGGCAGGATGGCCGACGAGTTCCTGGCCTTGGAGCCGGCCGGCACCGGCCCGGGATTCGTGGCTTCGGTGCGGTCCCAGGCCTTGGCGGCGATTGACGAATCCGTCGACGCCGTCGAGGTAGCCACCTTCCACTCCGCCAAGGGGCTGGAATGGCCATCGGTCCACCTGGGCGGCCTGGAAAACGGCCTAGTCCCCATCAACCATGCCCGCGAGCCCGCCGCAATCGCCGAGGAACGCCGCCTCCTCTATGTGGCCCTCAGCCGTGCCGAGGAGCACCTCTCGCTGACGTGGGCCGCCGAACGGACGTTCGGACAGCGGAACGTCAAGCGACGACCGTCGCCGTGGCTGGCCGACCTCGAGGCGGCCATCGCCGGCCTCGACCGACCGGTGGGTCGCCCCGAGGGTGCCCGCCGGGCCGCCGAACTGAACGCCCGCACCGGGCGACCCACCCTGCCCGATGAACCTGCGGTAACCGCCCTGAAGGAGTACCGGACGACGGCCGCCCGGGCCGCCTCGGTGCCCCCGTACGTCGTATTCAACGACGCCACGTTGGCCGACCTCGTTGCCTCGTGGCCTACCACGCCCACCGAACTGCTTGCCGTGCACGGCATCGGGCCGACCAAGGCTGAGCAGCACGGCATCGCCATCCTCGCCGTGTTGGCCGGCCATGAACGACCCGAAGGCTCGGATCCCTCACCAGCGCCACCGGTAGCCGAGTCACCGGCCACCACACCCAGGATGGTCGATACCCCGTCACCGGCCCCCGGCTCGGGACCGCTGCACGACCGGTTGCGGGCCTGGCGCAGGGAGGTGGCTGCCAAGCGGGACGTCCCGGCCTACCGAGTACTCACCAACGCGGCCATCGACGCCCTCGTGGTGTTGCGACCCGACGACACCACGTCACTCCTGGCCGTCCCCGGCATCGGGCCGAAGACGGTCGAGGCATTCGGCGCCGACCTACTGTCACTCGTCACCGACGACTGACCGACCACGTCAGTTACGTCGGCATCGCCGCCGGTCTACGACTGGCCGAACGCGAAGTCGGCCACTACGGGAGCGTGGTCGCTGGGCTTCTCGCCCTTGCGTTCGTTGCGATCAACCACCACGAAGTCAAGCGCAGCGGTGGCCGGCGCCGAGGCGTATACGAGGTCGATCCGCATGCCCATCCGCTTGTAGAACGCCCCGCCCCGGTAGTCCCACCAGGAGTGCAGGCCGGCCTCGTCGAAACGCTCCCGGAACACGTCGGTGAAGCCGAGGGACTCGAGCCGCTGCAGGGCTGACCGTTCCGGCTCGGTCACGTGGGTCATCCCCACGAAGGCCTCCGGCTTCCAGACGTCCCGGTCGTCAGGAGCCACGTTGAAGTCCCCCACCACTACCACCGAGTCAGTCGACGGATCGGTGTGGGCCGCTAGGTCGTCGTGTAAGCGGCCCAGCCAGTCCAGCTTGTAGCGGTAGTGGTCGTGGTCGACCTCGCGCCCGTTGGGCACGTAGCACGAGGCCACCCGTACTCCGCCACACGTGGCCCACAAGATCCGGGCGTCAGGATCTGGGGTGTTCCGGCCGTCGGCGAATCCCGGACGAACCTCGTCGAGGCCAACCCGAGAGATGACCGCCACCCCGTTCCACCGGCCCTCACCGTGGTGGACGGACTCGTAGCCCAAAGCCGTGAACCGGTCGTGGGGGAAGGCGTCGTCGGTCATCTTCGTCTCCTGTAGGCACAAGACGTCCGGCGCCACGGCCTGGATCCAGGCTTCAACCCGTTCGACCCGGGCCTTCAAAGAGTTGACGTTCCAGGTAACGATGCGCATCGGGGCGACGGTAGCGGTCAGCCGAGTGGGAAGCCGACGACCGCCTCAAGTTCGTGGATGGCCTTCTCCGGGTCCACGACCTTGATAGTGGTCATGCCCATGGCCCGGGCTGGCTTGAGGTTGATCCCGAGGTCGTCAAGGAACACGCATGCGCCGGGTTCCACTCCTAGGCGTTCACAGGCAATCTCGTAGATTCGCGGCTCGGGCTTGCGGCAGCCCTCGACGCTCGACTGGATCAACTCATCGAACAGACCCACGACCTGCAAGACATCTTTGTTGAACGGCTGGGAGCTAATCGGGGTGATGTTGTTGGTCAGCATCCCAGTCCTGAACCGGTCGGAGCACCGCCGAACGGCCTCCACCATGGTCGGACGCAACGTCCCGTGAAGCCCTTCCATGATCCGAGCGGCGTCCACGCTGTAGCCCTGAGCTTCGGCTTCGGCCTCGAACAGCAAACAGAACTCATCGGGGTCGACCTCCCGACGCTCGAACCGGGCCCACGCATTGGTATCGGCATCGGTGGCGTTGATCGACCGGATGGTGTCGGGCGGCAGACCAGCCTCGGCCTCATAGGCCGCGAAGGCGTCAAACGGGCTGGTCAACACCACACCACCGAAATCGAACAGCACGGCCTCGATTCCCGACATCGGGCGATCGTAGGGAGCCATCCAGCTATCAGTCCATCTCGGTGCCCCGAACCGGAAAGCCGGACCATGACCACCGATAGCCTCGGCGCCCATGAGTGCCCAGTTCATCTTCACCATGCACCGTGTCGGCCGGTTCCACCCACCGGACCGCGACGTCCTCAAGGACATATCCCTGTCGTTCTACCCGGGAGCCAAGATCGGTGTTCTGGGGGCGAACGGGGCTGGTAAGTCCTCACTGCTTCGGATCATGGCCGGCATCGACGACGGCTTCACCGGCGAGGCACGTCTGACCGACGGCTTCACCGTCGGATTCCTCGAACAGGAGCCAACACTCGACACCTCCCGGGACGTCCAGGACAACGTTATGGACGGTGTGGGTGAGATAGCCGACCTCCTCACCCGCTACGAGGGGGTCCTGGCTAGCTGGAGTGATCCCGAGGCCGACTACGACCAACTGGGCGCCGACCAGGCCGACCTGGAGAAGAAGATCGAGGCGGCCGGCGCCTGGGACCTGCAACGCACCATCGAGATTGCCATGGACGCCCTTCGCCTCCCGCAGGGCGATACAGCGATCGACTCGCTTTCGGGCGGTGAGCGCCGACGGGTGGCCCTATGCAAGCTCCTGCTGTCGCGTCCCGACCTGCTGCTGCTTGACGAGCCCACCAACCACCTCGACGCCGAGTCCGTGGCATGGCTGGAGCGCACGCTGCGCGACTACCAGGGCACCGTGGTGGCCATCACCCACGACCGTTACTTTTTGGACAACGTGGCCGGCTGGATCCTCGAACTGGACCGAGGCCGGGGCATTCCCTATGAGGGCAACTATTCGGGCTGGCTGGAACAGAAACAGGCCCGCCTATCGGCCGAGGAGAAGGTCGACTCGGCTCGCAAGCGGACCATCGAGCGGGAGTTGGAATGGGTCCGCATGGCGCCCAAGGCCCGGCAGTCCAAGGGCAAGGCACGCCTCTCGGCCTACGACCGGCTGGTAGCCGAGACGGCCGAGGTCGAGACCCGGGCTCGCGAACTCCAGATCGACATCCCGGCCAACCAGCGGCTAGGCGATCAGGTCATCGAAGTCGACCACCTGTCCAAGGGCTTCGACGATCGACTGCTTATCGACGACCTCTCGTTCTCGCTGCCGCCGGCGGGCATCGTCGGGGTGATCGGAGGCAACGGTGCTGGCAAGACCACCCTGTTCCGGATGCTCACCGCGGCAGCCGACGGCTCTGCCGCTGGAGCAACCGCGCCCGACGGTGGTGAAATTCGCATCGGCCCTACAGTCGAGATCGGCTACGTGGACCAGTCCCGCGACAGCCTCGACGCCGAGCGGACCGTGTACCAGGAGATCACCGACGATCGGGAGTTCATCGAGGTGGGTCGTCGGGAGGTCAACGGTCGGGCCTATGTAGCGTCGTTCAACTTCAAGGGGTCAGACCAGCAGAAGCAGGTCGGCGACCTTTCCGGCGGCGAACGCAACCGAGTACACCTGGCCAAAGTACTTCGAAGTGGCGCCAACGTGCTGCTGCTCGACGAGCCCACTAACGACCTGGACGTGGACACGCTGCGGGCATTGGAGTCCGGCCTGGACGCCTACGCAGGCTGCGCGGTAATCATCAGCCACGACCGGTGGTTCCTGGACCGGGTGGCCACCCACGTCCTGGCCTTCGAGGGCGACTCACAGGTCCGGTGGTTCGAGGGCAACTTTACCGAGTACGAGGCCTACCGGAAGAAGGAGCTGGGGCTCGACGACCAGCCCCACAGAATGAAATACAAGCCCCTGGTCCGCTAGGGCCGTCGACTGATGAGGTCACCCACATGAGCGCGTCCGACGCACGAACCCGTTTGCTGGCACCGTCCACGGTGCGTGGCGTGGCGTTGGTGCTGTGCGCTACCGGCATCATCGGGATGATCGTGACCTCGATCGCTGACCGGATCGACGCAGCCCTGACCTTCGGGTTCGTCGGCGCCGTGGGGGCGCTCTCCCTCCTTCTGGTCGGGATTCTGGTGCCCGCCGTCGAGGCGGCAACCTCGCTGGACGAGGAGCGGGCCGTCGAGGTGGAGGCCGGAATACAGCGCCTGGTGGACGCGGGCGCCGACGAGGACGACCTGCGAGCCACGGTGCGGACCGCCGTCGAGTTGGGCCGCCGGTCGGCCGGCGACTGACCGGCCATGTCGCTCCCCGACGACCATCGGCTGGCCGCGGAACTGGCCACCCGGGCCGGTGCCGTCCTGTTGGAGACTCGGGCCCGCCTGACCGCCGAGGCCGCACCGACATCGCTACTCAAGCACGAGGGGGACCAGAGGTCCCACAATTTCCTCATGGAGGCCTTGGCCGAAGCCCGACCGGGCGATGCCGTGGTGTCCGAGGAGGGCACAGCGCACGCCTGCCATCCTGACCGGGGAACCACGGACCGCACCTGGATCATCGACCCGGTCGATGGGACCCGTGAATACTCAGAACCGCCTCGAACTGACTGGGCGGTCCACGTGGCCCTGGCCGTTACCGGGGAACCGGTGGTCGGAGCGGTGGCCCTCCCGGCATTGGGATGCACCCTGTCCACCGCCGAACCCGCGCCAGCCGCCGACCTCCCGCCGGTTCCCAAACGACCCCGCATAGTGGTGAGTCGTTCGCGCCCACCCGCTGAAGCACTGGCCGTGCGCGACGCCCTGGGTGGCGAGCTGGTGGAAATGGGATCGGCTGGCGCCAAAGCCATGGCCGTAGTGCGCGGCGAGGTGGACTGCTACGTCCACTCAGGCGGACAGTTCGAGTGGGACAACTGCGCGCCCGCCGCCGTGGCCCTGGCCGCCGGTCTGCACGCCTCGCGAGTCGATGGGTCACCACTCACCTACGGCCACTCCGACCCGTTCCTGCCTGACCTGATCATCTGTCGGATCGAACTAGCCGAGCCTGTGCTGAACGCCCTGGCCGGAGCCTGAGCCAGGTCAAAGCCATGCGCGTCGTCATCGCCCGCTGCACCGTCGACTACGACGGCCGCCTGACTGCCCACCTTCCCGAGGCGGTTCGCCTGCTCATGGTCAAGGCCGACGGCTGCGTAGCCGTACATGCCGACGGCGGCGCCTACAAGCCGCTGAACTGGATGAACGCTCCAAACACCCTGTCGGTGGACGAGTCAACGGACGACGATACGACCGAGATTTGGCACGTCCGCAGTCCCAAGGGCGAGCAGCTCACCATCACTATCCACGATGTGATCGACGAGCTGGACCACGAGATGGGAGTCGATCCGGGCCTGGTCAAGGACGGCGTAGAGGCTCACCTCCAGGTACTGCTGGCCGCCGACCCCACGACCATCGACGAGGGCCTACGACTGGTGCGTCGGGAGTTTCCGACCGATATCGGACCAGTCGATCTGCTGTGTCGCGACGCCGATGGTAAGGCGGTGGCCATCGAGGTCAAGCGTCGAGGAGAGATCGACGGGGTGGAACAACTCACCCGGTACCTGGACTTTCTAAATCGAGACCCGATGCTGCGACCCGTCCGCGGCATTTTCGTGGCTCAGGAGATCAAGCCTCAGGCGAGGGTCCTGGCCACTGACCGGGGCATCGGCTGCGTGGTCGTCGACTACGACGACCTCCGGGGCATCGAATCGAACGATCTGAAGCTGTTCTGAGGGTGGGTAACTCGGTCCGGACGGTGGACGTTCTGGTAGTTGGCGGTGGCCCAGCTGGCAGCGCGGCTGCCATCACCGCGGCACGAGCTGGCCAGTCTGTACTACTAGTGGACAAGGCAACTTTCCCCCGTGACAAGTGCTGTGGTGACGGCCTGACAACCCTGGCCCTCCGACTCGGCGAGCAACTAGGACTGGACCCGACACCCATCGGTGGCTGGCAACCGGTGGAAGACGCAGTGATCCACTCGCCATCGGGGCGAGCGGTCCGCTTCCCGCTCCCCCGCGGCGAGGGCCGCTACGCCGCAGTGGTACCCCGCCGCGAATACGACGCTGCCCTCCTGGGCCTGGCCCGAAAAGCGGGCACCGAGGTTACCGAGGGTCGAGCTGTCACCGGGATCGACGTCGACGCCGACGCCGACGCGACAGTGACGATTGACGGGATGGGCCGGATTCGGGCCGCCACAGTGATCGCCGCCGATGGCATGTGGTCGCCCGTTCGACGGATCCTCGGCCTGTCTACTGACGATGATCGGGGCCAGTGGCACGCTTTCCGCCAGTACGTGTCGAACGTCGGACCGGCAGCCGGTGACCTGCACGTGTGGTTTGAGGCCGACCTGCTACCGGGCTACGCCTGGTCGTTTCCGCTGCCCGATGGTCGGGCCAACGTGGGCTTCGGCATACTGCGCGGCGGCCCAGTCGCCGTGGGGGCCACAGGCCGGATCTGGGACGAGCTCATGGATCGACCGGCAATCCGCTCCGTCTTGGGCGACCACGCCCTGCCCGAGGACCGACGAACGGCATGGCCGATCCCGGCCAAGGTGGACCGGGCAGTGCTCGACCACGGACCCGTCCTTTTCGTGGGCGATGCCGCTGCGGCCACCGACGCTCTTACCGGGGAGGGCATCGGACAGGCGCTACTCACCGGGATCCTTGCTGGCGAGGCCGCACTGGTCGGCGGTCCGCCAGCTGATGTGGCTGAGATTTATCGTCGATCCGTCCGGCGCGAGCTAGTAGCCGATCACCGGATGTCTATGGCTCTGCAGGCCATGTTGGCTCGGCAGGCTGGCGCCCGGGCCGCTGTCCGCCTAGCTGGTGCCACCCCGTGGACCCGGAGGAACTTCGCCCGATGGATGTTCGAGGACTATCCACGGGCCCTGCTGGCCACACCGCGGCGCTGGAGTAGGGGTGTGATGTCTGCTCCAGGCGCGTACAGCGCCCACTGAGCACCGGATCCGGTCGACAGAACACGCCTCTAGGCTTGCTCTGTGGATCCCGCCGACGTCGGGCCCGTCGACGACCTCGGCGGGTGGGCCGACGAGCCGCCGGAAGAGATCGATCGCCACCCGCTGGGGCCGATCGGGGTGTCCCTCGACGGGGCCGTCGACCGGGCCTGGGACCGCCTGCGCGACAACCCCATGCTTGACAGGGTCTTCTACACAGCCAGCGAGTTGGGTGACTTCAGCCTCATCTGGCACCTGCTGGGCACCGCCAAGGGAGTGACCAGCCGTCGGGGCACCTGGGAGGCAACGCGGCTAGCCCTAGCTCTGGGCGCTGAGTCGGCCTTAGTCAATGGGGCCGTCAAATCAGCATTCCGTCGCGAACGTCCGATCCACGAGGATGAACGCCCCCACGGACTGCGCCAGCCGCTGACCAGCAGCTTCCCGTCGGGCCACGCCTCAGCGGCCTTCATGGCTGCCACTCTGCTCTCGGAACGATCCCGGGTGAAGCCGGCCTGGTACGGGCTGGCCGCCATCGTGGCCGCCTCGCGGATCCACGTGCGGATCCACCACGCCAGTGACGTCTTGGTGGGTGCAGGGGTAGGGCTGGCGCTGGGACGCGCTATCCGGAAGGTACTTCCGCTGCGCTGAACCGTGCCGAGGCGGCGCCAAGGCCGAACCGGCGGTTAGTTAGTGGGGGCGGCCTCGAGTTCGGCGTCGCTCGTGGCTAGCAGCAGGCGGAGGTCCAATAGGAGGTCGGCGACCTCGGAAGCGGCGATCAGCTCGCGACTTTGGGTGGTTCCCAAGCCTCGGTCGATGATGGCGCGGATCTCGTCGATCGTCGTGGTGTCGAACATCTCGGTCACGGCCACATCCTCTCATCGTCGTTCAGTGATCCCAACCCTAGACGCGACTTCACGTGTAGCCCCTCACCCATTCCCGGCAGGGGCCAAGTCACGTACCGCGGCGTCCACGTCGATCCCGGCCAACGGCACAATGCTAAGCACCGGTGTGGTAATGCCGGCGGCCACGTACCGGTCGAGATGCTCCCGGCACTCGTCGGGGCTGCCGTGCACCAACAGGTCATCGACCACCTCGTCGGGCATGGCCTCCAGCGACCCGGCCCGGTCGCCGGCGTCCCACCGCTCCCAATGCTCGCCCAGCACCTCGGTCCGACCCATCCACTCGTGAAATGCCCGGTAGACGGGCACGTTCACATAGGCGGCGACCAACCGCTTGGCCTGGGACACCACGAGGTCGCGCTCAGGCGACGGGCAAACGAACAGGCGGGCCACCAACTCCGGTTCGGGTCGTCCGGCGGCGGCTGCGGCATCCCGAACGATGGCGGTCACCGTGGTGGTGTCGTCTACCGACAACCAGTTCACGACCGCCCCATCGGCCTCGCGTCCGGCCAGTCGGAGCATCCCCTCGCGCAGGGCGGCCACCACGATGGGTGGTGCCCCATCAGGCGTGGCCCCAGGAGCGTTGGCCAGCCGGAACCCAGCCACCTCGAAGCTCTCGTAGGACCGGGTGACCTTCTCTCCGTTGAATGCCTCGCGCAGAAACCACACGGTGTCGCGGACACGGGCGTACGGTGCCTCGAACCCGATGCCGTTCCAGCGTTCGACGATTACGTTGGACGAGGTACCCAGGCCAAGGACGAAGCGGCCGGGAGCAGCTGCCGCCATGGACGCCGCGCTCTGGGCCAGAAGAGCCGGTCCACGGGTAAACGCTGGAAGAATCGCTGTGCCAAGGCGGAGTTCGGGGGCCCATGTCGAGGCGAGTGCCAACGGGGTAAGTCCGTCATGGCCGTCGGCCTCGGCCGTCCACGCATCGGTGTAACCGAGCCGGACCAGAGCACGGAACCGGTCGGCCTGGTCTGCCAACGGGCCACCGAACGGCACCGTCATGCCATAACGGATCGCTTCGGAGTGCCCGGCCATCAGGCGTCCCTGAGCGACCGCGGGTTGCGGTACTGGCAGGTCTGACTGGCTGTAGCCAGTAAGTGGCCGTCCTCTGACCAGAGGTGAACGATGCCATGGGCGTAGCCGTGCACGAGGCTGCCGATCCGAACGTCCACGAGGATCCATTCGGTGTCCACGGGGTCCACCACTCGGAGGGTGTTGTCGAGGCTCTGCCCGCCGCCTAGGCCACCCCCAACGGCGTCACGGCCGCCCCATGGGACGTAGTCGCCGAGCACAGCGAGGAAGGCCGGATCGACCACCAGGTGCTCGGGCACCCGGACCCACATGGCGACCCGGCCATCATCCATGGCCGGTTCGTGGTCCTCGGTCCGACCCCGAACGAGACGGCGTTCCAGGTTTGCCGACACTGACCGTGTGGCACTGCGACTGGGAAAGGGTGGGCAGTCAAGAGGTGGTGGTGCCGCCGGTGGCGTGACCCAAACGCCTGAACGATCCACCTCACGCCTCCCGAGGGTGGCGACCACGGCGATGACGTCACGACCGTCAACGTGTCCTCGGGCTCGGGCCTGGGTGGTGGCCCTCCCCTCGGCCAGCATCTCAACCTCGATGGCTAGTAGTTCTCCGGGCAGGGCATGAGAGATGAACTGCCCGGTGGCCCACACCAGGGGACGACCAGCGTCTACCTCGAGGACCCGGACTGCGGCGCCCAGTCCGGTACCGCCAAATAGTCGCCCCGCTCCGGAGCATTCGTCCTCGGTCAACGGAAGGACCCAGGTCCCCGGCTGGTCACCCCGCGAGAGTCCTTGACTCAGGTACGGCCTACGGGACATCTATGGATGATGCCGTCACTCGGCCGTCAACCGTGCACCCGGCACAAAACCGCTGCTCAGGAGCTCTTCCCTTAGGGCTGTCACACCCCATCTGCATAATGAAACCATGACCGAGCAACTTCAGTTCCCCACTGGGTCCCGTACCGTTCATCATCCGAGGCCCACCTCGGTGATCCACCTCGACAAGCACACGCGAGAGATTGGGCGAGCCGGTGTAGCTGACGCAAGGGCCATCCTCGCCGCATGCGCGCCGAAAGTCCTTGGCGAGGGCAGCGAGACCTCCGGCTGTCACGGCCCGCTGCAAACGGGGCTAGAGGAGGCACAGGATGAGGGACAGGGCGAGAAGCAGGACAGTCATCTGGACGAGGGGGCGATCGACGGCCCAAATGCAGGGCTTCCCGCAGCAGCCTGACCCTTCGTCAAGTCGACATCGCTGCTGCTATCGGTCGCGCTCCTCTAGTCGACCCCGGCGTGTGGATTGCTCCAAATCGACCCCACCAACGGAATGCACCACGAGTTGGTCCGTCGCCGCGGCACGGGCGTAGAAACCAGCCCAGAAGCGAGTCCAGACTGCTTCAGAAGTCGCTACGTCCAGCCAGGTCGGCCAGCAGGTCGCCCCACTCGGCTGATCCGAACACGGGACGCAGGTCAAAGACGTACCGGGCGTAGGCATCTTCGACCTTGCACCGGCCCGTCATGAAGGCAACGTCAGCGTCCAACTCGCCGGAGAACTGAGCCACCGCATCGGCGTACTTCCAGGTCACCGTGGCCTCAGCCTCACCGTCTCGACCCACCAGTACCTCGCTGATCCGACCGTCGACCACCACCAGACGGAACTGCACCTTGCCGTGAGGAGTGCTGGTCATGACGAACCGCACGACCCCACCCACTCCAGCCCGCTCGGGCAGAGCCCCACCTCCGTCGGCCAGTGCGCCTATCCACTCCTCCGACAGGAAAGAGAACTCGGCCATCAGGCGGAGACCTCGGCCCGGAGACCGGCGAACAAGTCCTCCTCCAAGCCACCGGTGGGCAGGTAGGTGGACGAATCGACGGGCCGGCCATCCACGCAACAGGCCGCCAGGCGATAGTCGTCGAACGGGTGCACGGTGCGGGCTACATCGTCGGGCAGGCCGAACCAGAACGGCGACGCGGGGTCGATCTGGGTGGCGTGGGCCCTCAGAGCATCACCGCGCACGTCCCAGTGTTCACCGATGGGCACCTGGGTGGTGATGAGGTGATCTCTGGACGGCCGCTTGAACCACCCCTCGTCGTACGGCGACTCAATACCGAGTTCCAGGAATTTCTCGTGCAGGCCGGCGATACGGGCCCGGGACCACATCGTGTAGTACAGCTTGCTCGGCTGCCATGCCGGACCGGCTTCCGGGTAGCGACCCGGGTCGCCGGCTGCGTGGAAGGCGGGTACCGAAATATCGTGTACCTGGACGTGGTCGGGATGGTCGTACTCACCGCGGGCATCGGGATAGGTCACCACCACCTGGGGCCTGACCCGCCGGATGATCGCCACTAGTCGACCCACGGCCTCGTCTTGGTCGGCATTGGCGAAGGCATCGGCGCGAGCGTTGTGCTCGGAGTCCTTCATGCCCGAGTCGCGGTAACCCAACATAACCACCTCGTCGTAGCCGACGATCTCTGCCGCGCGGGCTAACTCGGCCTCCCGTACCCCCGGCAGGTCGGCGTGGACTTCGGGCACGTCCATGGCCGGGTTCAAGACATCGCCCGCCTCACCGCCCGTACAACACACCAGGACGCAGTGCACCCCGTCGGAGTGCAACTGGGCCACCGTGGAGGCCCCCTTCGACGCCTCATCGTCAGGATGGGCGTGCACGGTCAACAGGCGCAGCGGCGCATCGGCGGGGACTGGAACGAACGGGGACACGGCGCATGACGGTAGCGCCCGCTACCCGGCCCCCGGCGATACTCCACAGGATCTGGTATCGGGGTCCGGTACGTTGGTCGGTGAACCCCGATCCCCACGAGGAGCGATAGGAGCAACCCGATGGATCCCGAGGCCTGGCGCTGGATCTGGCTTGGTGCCGCTGCGCTGTTCGTCATGGGCGAGATCGCCATGACCGGGGCGTTCTTCCTCCTCCCGTTCGGTGTGGGGGCAACCGCGGCCACCATCGTGGCCTTTGCTGGCGCCAGCGAGCCCTGGTCGTGGCTGGCCTTCGTGGCCGTCTCGGCCGCCAGCTTCGCCGGACTCCGCCCCATGGCTCGACGCATGGCCCGAGGGGGCAACCCGGTAGGAGTAGGCGCCGACCGACTGGTGGGTGAGACCGGCATGGTGACTAGCGAACCAGACGAGGCTGGTACCCGTCTGGGCACGGTGCGAATCGGCCGTGAAGACTGGCACGCAGAATCCGCTGACGGTGCACTGTTACCCACCGGTACCGCCGTCGAAGTCGTCCGTATCGAGGGCACCCGAGCCGTGGTCCGACCCACCGACTGACCCGACCCGATAACCGAAAGGATCACCCATGGCTATATCCGTCGTCGTGCTGGCCGTCGTTGCCGTCGTGCTGTTCGCCTTCGCCGCGGCCAGCGTCAAGATCGTCCGCCCGTACCAAAAGGGCATCGTCGAGCAGTTGGGTCGCTACAAGGCCACCGTGGAGCCCGGCCTCAAGATCATCATTCCGGTCATCCAGTCGCTCACCCGGGTGGACATGCGCGAACAGGTCATCGACGTCCCCCCGCAGGAGGTCATCACCAAGGACAACGTGACGGTCACCGTGGACGCCGTCATCTACTACGAGCCAACCGACGCCCAGCGCCTCATCTACAACGTGGCCAACTTCATGCTGGCCGTCACCAAGTTGGCCCAGACCAACCTCCGGAACGTGATCGGAGACATGAGCCTGGACAACGCCCTGACGTCACGTGACAACGTGAACGTGGCCCTCCGCGAGGTGCTCGACGACGCCACCGACAAGTGGGGCGTGAAGGTCGTCCGAGTCGAAATCCAGCGGATCGACCCGCCGGCCGACGTAATGAACGCCATGCACGAGCAGATGAAGGCCGAGCGAAACCGCCGGGCCGTCGTACTGGAGGCTGACGGCACCCGGGAGGCCGCCATCACGCGAGCCGAGGGCGAGAAGCAGTCTGTGATCCTGGCTTCCGAGGCTGTCCGCCAACAGGCCATTCTCGAGGCTGAGGGTGAGGCCCAGGCCATCCGGGCCGTGGCCGATGCCGAGCGCTACCGGCAACTCACGGTCGCTGAAGGTGAGGCCGAGGCGGTAC
>JASLKB010000170.1 GCA_030747775.1 Acidimicrobiales bacterium
GACCGTGGGCCACCTCCCCGTGGATCTGAATGGTGTCCCCGGCCTCAAGGCGATAGTTCTTGGGTCCATAGCCATAGTCCATGGCGCCTTCCAGCATGTGAAGAAACTCCACGCCCTCGTGCTGGAACAGCGGGAACACCTCGTCACTGGACTCCAGCGTGACCATCATCGGCTCGATGATCCGGGTCTTTCCCCGCAGCGATCCGAGATCCTCGTATACGTGGCCCTCGCGGGTTCCCTCGTGGAGGATCTCCATGCGTTCGTCTGCCCGCACGATCACCACATCGTGCTCTTCGTCGAGTCCACGGAAGAAGGCCGTAATGGGGACACGGGAGGCGTGGGCCAGCCTCGTCAGGGTCGACAGGCTGGGGGAGGTCTGCCCGTGTTCGATCTTGGACACCATGCCCAGGGAGATCTCAGCGGTCTCGGCGAACTGGGCCATGGTCAAGCCGAGCGCACGCCGAGCGTCTCGCACGCGCTCCCCGACCACCCGGCACACGTCGTCGGAGGAAAAGACGTGCCCGACCTCGTCGTCCTTCTGAATCATCCCGTGAACCTCTCGCATCAAATACTCACCAGGATCCCACCCGGCTTCGTTCCAGACGATGGTACCGGCATGGTGTTGATGCAACCCGTACCAGTGAAATCATGTCCCGACCTACGCTGCGATCCATGGCGGACGTGGTGGTGGTCGGAGCGGGGGTCATGGGGGCATCGATTGCCCTGGAACTACAACGTTCCGGTCGATCGGTCCTGGTCGTCGACCGGGGTGACGCTGTAGGGGCCGGTTCCACCAGCGCCAGCTCCGCGGTGGTGCGCTTCAACTACTCGACGCTGGCCGGCGTCACCGCGGCCTGGGAGTCAGCACATCGGTGGGCCGACTGGGCCCACCACCTGGGAGCGGACCAACTGGAGGCGGACTCGGGTTCGAGGCCCCTCGCCCGGTTCGTGCGGTGCCCGATGCTGTTCATCCAGTCCCCCGGGTTCGATCGCACCGGATCAACGGCCCTCCTGTCGGAGGTCGGTGTGCCCTGGGAGGTCCTCGACGAGGACCAGCTGGCCGAGCAATTCCCGGCACTGGACACCGGACGGTTCCACCCACCCAGGCGACCCGATGATCCACGATTCGGCGACGACCCCTCCGGTCAACTCGACGCCATCCGGATCTTCGACTCCGGATTCATCGACGATCCCCAACTGGCGGCGACCAACCTCATGGACGCCGCACGACGGCTCGGTACCCAGGTCCACCTGGGCACTGAGGTCGTGGAGGTCCGACACGCCAACGGTGGCACCGGACGCACCGGTCGACGCACGGTCGGCATCGCGACAGCCGACGGCCGGGAGATCGACGCCCCGGTGGTCGTCAACGCCGCCGGTCCGTGGAGTGCCGGGCTGAACCGCCTGGCCGGGGTGTTCTCCGGACCAGACGACGGCGTGGCAGCCAACCGCCCGATGCGCCAGGAGGTTCACGTGGTTCCGGCACCGTCCGGGTTCACCCTCGACGACGGTGGGGTCATGATCGCCGACCTGGACCTCGGCTACTACTCCCGACCGCAAGTAGGCGGCACGTTGCTGGTCGGCGGAGTCGAGCCCGACTGCGATCCCCTCGAATGGATCGACGACCCGGACGCTGTCTCGCCGCATCCCACGGTGGACTGCTTCGAGGCCCAGGTGTGGCGCCAGGCCCGGCGGCTTCCCGACCTGGCTGTCCCCCACCGGCCCACCGGCCTGGCCGGCGTCTACGACGTCACGCCCGACTGGGTCCCGATCTACGACCGAACCTCGCTGGACGGCTTCTACGTGGCCATCGGCACCTCGGGCAACCAGTTCAAGAACGCACCCCTCGTCGGGCAGATCCTCCGGGACGTCATCGACGCGTGCGAGGAGGGCCACGACCACGACGCCGACCCGGTGAGCACCCGATGCGACCGAATAGGGCGGGACCTCGACCTCGGGGCGTTCTCCCGGTTGCGGTCCATCACGGAGACCACTGGAACAGTGCTGGGATGACTTGCCAAGGCCAGCCACCGGCCTGTGTTCTGGTGGTCCGGGTAACGCCGAAGTCCCGCAGTACCGATGTACGGATCACCGACGGAGGGGTCCAGGTCCGGGTAACCGCTGTTCCCGAGGACGGCCGAGCCACCGAAGCGGCCCGACGAGCCCTGGCTTCTGCGCTGGGACTCCGCCGGACGGCAGTCGAGTTGGAGGCAGGGGCCACATCGCGTATCAAACGATTCCGGGTTGATGGGCTGAACGAAGCGACCGCCCGACAGCGGCTAGCCGGCTGACTAGTCGCCGCCGGGTCAGCGTTCGGAGCCGCAGCTCGGACAGTGGGTGTCCGAGCCGTCCAGCCACTCGTTGCATGCGTCGCAGTGCTTGCCACCACGCGCTCCTCTGGCACCCGGCGGAGGCTGGACGGCACCCTCCGGTGACAATGCGCTGACCCCTCCAGAGCCGGGACGCCCGAATCATGGACGGCCGGCCACAGGCTCTACGGTTGGCATATGGCCAAGGCCGAACGGCGGGCCAGAGGAGGAGCAGAACCATGGGCGCCGACGGCACCTGGAACGTAACCATGAAGACCCCGATGGGCGATCAGGCGGGCACGCTGACTCTCGCCACTGATGGCGGCACTCTCACCGGCTCGATGTCCGGCCCACAGGGCTCGACGGAGATCGAAGACGGCACGGTAGACGGAGACAACCTGTCATGGACGGTGAACATGACGTCGCCCATGCCCATCAAGGTCGAGTCCACAGCCACGATCGATGGTGACTCGATCACCGGAGAGGCCAAGCTCGGAGCGTTCGGCACTGCCTCTTTCAGCGGCACCCGCGCCTAACCCGACAAACACCCCCCAACAGGACGACGGGCCGTCAGGTCCGTCGTCGGGTGGCCCCCTCCCACCAGTCGCGCGGTCGCAGTCTCCTGCCATAACCCAGGCGGCCGTGCAACCAACCCATGACCCGGCGTAGTCGAGTGGCGGCCAACCGTCGACCTAGCCGGTTGTACCACTTTGAGAAGTCCTTGTTGTACGGGCAGACCCGGATGCAGATCATGCAGTCGCTGACGATCTGGGCCCAATAGGAAAAGCACTTCTCTCCGTCGGTCGTCCACTTTCGGACGCCGCCGATCGTCGACCGGTTCAACTTCACCGATGTCGGTGACCCGTCAGTGATTGCTCCCGGCGGACATGCCTCGGTGCACCGGCGACACGACTCGCAGAACTCGGTCACCCCGAACCGGGACGGCAAGTCGTGGTGTAGCGGGGCATCGGTGAAGATCTTCCCGAAGCGGACCCGTGGACCGAACTCGGGGGTGATCACCAGCCCGTGGCGTCCGTACTC
>JASLKB010000171.1 GCA_030747775.1 Acidimicrobiales bacterium
CGTCTACACCCGGTACGCAGCTGGCGTCATGGGCGACCAGAACGACCCTCATCTGGTGGCCCTGTTCGGTCAACGGGTAGTCGATGTCGCCCAGATCGCCCACGAGGCAGCCTCCCGACTACCGAAGGCGTCCTGACCATGGCCGAAGAATCGAGTTCCGAACTATTCGAGATCATCGAGACGCCGTTGCTGGCCGATCCAGTCCTACTGTTGGCCATGGACGGATGGATCGATGCGTCTGGGGCGGCGCGGGTGGCCCGACAACACATGCTTGATGGTGAGCACGGTCGACGGATCGCCCGCTTCGATACTGATCGGCTCTTGGACCACCGGGCACGACGTCCGACGCTGCACCTGGTTGAGGGCGTCAGCAGGCGACTCGAGTGGCCGACTCTGGAGGTCTTCCTACTGGAGTCGACCACCGAACAAGACGTGCTGGTGTTGCACGGTCCGGAGCCGGACCACGAGTGGCGCGCCTTCTCTGCCGCGGTTGTCGACCTGTGTCGACAGCTGAAAGTCTGCATGGTCGTCGGCATGGGGGCCTATCCGGCGGCTGTTCCCCACACTCGACCCACCCGCCTGTCCTGTACGGCCGGTAGTCCTGAGCTGGCCGAGCGCCTGGACTTCCTCACGGCCACGATCGAAGTTCCGGCTGGTGCCCAAGCGGCGATCGAGATGGATGCCGGGCGGGCCGGCATTCCCGCTGTCGGCATCTGGGCGCAGGTCCCCCACTACCTGTCGGGCTCGTCCTACCCGCCGGCCGCCCAGGCGCTTCTCGCCGGCGTGGCCGAACTGACTGGCATGGACATTGACGATGGCCCGTTAGCCGAGTCCTCGCTAGCCGCCCGGAGTCGCCTTGACGATCTGGTGGCTCGGAACCCTGAGCATGTGACCATGCTCGAGACTCTTGAAGCCGCCTACGACGACCTGCACGACATCCGTGGCCAACTTCCCGACGGCGAGCAGTTAGCAGCCGAGCTAGAACGCTTCCTCCGAGGCAACGGCGACTAGCTAGATGCAGTCGGGCCTCGAGATCAGGGCAGAATCGCCAGTTGTTGGGTAAGCGGCTTCAGACGACGACATTGACCAACTTCGGGGGGCGGGCGATGACCTTCCGGGGTTCGTTGCCGGCCAACGCGGCAACCACCTTTTCGCATGCGAGGGCCAGGGACGTCGCAGCATCCGCGTCTAGATCAGACGGCACGTCGATCCGATCCCGAACCTTGCCGTTGACCTGCACGACCATGGTCACTATCTCGTCGATCAGCTTGGCAGGATCGGCAGTGGGCCATGACTCGACATGCACGTGGCCGCCGTTTCGCATCTCCCACAGTTCAGCGCACAGGTGTGGGGCGGCAGGCGCCATGACCAGCAACAGGGCATCGACCGCAGCAGCCAGGGTGTCGGCATGTGGCCCCTCGTCGGTCTGAACGTACCGGTAGAGGGCGTTGGTGAACTCCATGAACCCGGCGACCGCGGTGTTGTAGGACCACCGGTCGTACTCGTCGGTGATCCGGGCGACCAGTCGATGGGTGGCCCGGTCAATCTCGGCATCGGCCTCGATGGGCCTAGCCGTCCGCGCTTCTCCGATCAGGTCTGATCCGGGCATGGCCAGTCGCCACACCCGGTTCAGAAACTTGGCGCAGCCGTCGATACCAAAGTCCTCCCAGTCAACGTCCTCCTGTGGGGGTTTCACCTGGAGGTGAGCCAGCCGGAGGGCGTCAGCACCCTGGTCGTCGAGGATGGCCTCGGGAGCCACCAGATTGCCCTTGGACTTGGACATCTTCGTGCCGCCAAGGCGGATCATCCCCTGGGTGAACAGCCGCTTGAACGGCTCCCGGAGGCCCTTCGGAGCAACGCCCAGGTCGGCCAACGCCTTGGTGAAAAAGCGGGCGTACATCAGGTGCAGGATGGCGTGCTCGACGCCGCCGATGTACTGGTCGACGGGCAGCCAGTGGTCGACCGCCTCAGCCGAGAATGGGGCCTCGTCGTTGGTCGGGTCGGCGAAGCGCAGGAAGTACCAGGAGGAATCCACGAACGTGTCCATCGTGTCGGTCTCCCGACGGGCCGGACCGTTGCAGGACGGACAGGTGGCAGCGAGGAAACCCTCGTGGGTGGTTAGCGGCGACTGCCCGGTCGGCATGAACTGCACGTCGTCAGGGGGTTCGACGGGAAGTTGCTCGGCGGGTAGGGGTTGCTCGCCGCAGTCGTTGCAGTAGACGATGGGGATGGGACAGCCCCAGTAACGCTGGCGGGACAAGAGCCAGTCGCGGAGTCGGTAATTGACCTTTCCCGTGCCGAAACCATGGTCCTCCAGCCAGGAGATGGCCGTGGCTTTGGCCTCGGCGACGCCCATGCCATCCAAGAACTCCGAGTTGATGGCAGGGCCCTCACCCACGTAGGCCTCGCCGTCGAAGCCGTCGGGGGGGCGGACGGTGCGGACGATCTCGCAACCATGAGCGGTGGCGAAGTCCCAATCGCGCTGGTCCTGGCCGGGGACGGCCATGATCGCTCCAGTGCCGTAGGTCATCAATACATAGTCGGCCAGGAATACGGGGATGGCCTTGCCGGTGAACGGGTTGATCACCCGACCACCGGTTGCCACGCCCCGCTTGTCGAGTGCACCCTCGGTGGACTGACGTTCGATATCACTGCGACCAGCCACTGAGGCCCGGAAAGCGTCGACTGCGGCCCGCCGGTCGTCGGCGGTGAGCTCGTCGACCCGTGGGTGTTCCGGAGAGATCACAGCGAACGTCATACCGAACGAGGTGTCGGGTCGGGTGGTGTAGACCGCGAGAGGATCCACATCGGTGCGGGCGGCCCCGTCTTCGTCAGCTACGGGTAGGCCGAACTCGGCGCCCTCGGACCGGCCGATCCAATGGCGCTGCATGATTTTGACCTTCTCTGGCCAGTCCACGGTGTTGAGGTCGTCGAGGAGCTCCTGGGCGTAGGTGGTGATCCGGTAGAACCACTGCTCCATGTCCCTACGTTCGACAAGGTCACCGGATCGTTCGCAGGTCCCGTCGCCGAGGACCTGCTCGTTGGCCAGCACGGTCTGACAACCGGGACACCAGTTAACCGGCGCGACACCTCGGTAGACGAGGCCGGCCTCGTAGAACTTCAAAAATATCCATTGCGTCCATCGAATGTAGGAGGGGTCGTGGCTACGGACCATGCGCCGCCAGTCGTAGACGGCACCGATCCGTCGCAACGAGGCCGACAGTGCTTCGCCGTTGCGCTCGGTGTGCTCCCGGGGATGGGTGCCGGTCTTAATGGCCGCATTCTCAGCTGGAA
>JASLKB010000172.1 GCA_030747775.1 Acidimicrobiales bacterium
GATAAATTACTCACCCAACCTGACCGTCTAATCGGCGTTATTCTTATTGGCAATAACGTTGTCAATATTTTAGCCTCTGCCATTGCCACCGTGATTGCTCTCAAAGTCTGGGGCGATGCCGGCATCGGCATGGCCATCATGGGTACCGGCCTGGCTGCAGCGGGCATCGCCGCTTCGGGCACTCAGGAACAGGTCATGGAGTGGGTGCCCCAGTGCTACGGCACCGCAGACGACATCCGGTTGGGGGCGTTCTGTGCCAGCGAGGCCGACGCCGGTTCGGACGTCGGCGGCTACCGGGCGCGGGCCGTATACGACGAGGCCAGAGACGAGTGGGTCCTGAACGGTGCCAAGGCCTGGATCACTAACGGGGGTATCGCCGACGTGCACGTGGTGGTGGCCGTGGTCGACTCGGAGTTGGGTTCCAAGGGGCACGCCTCGTTCATCGTGCCGCCCGGGACGGTCGGGCTGAGCCAGGGCCAGAAGTACAAGAAGCACGGGATCCGGGCCAGCCACACCGCCGAGGTGCTGCTGGACGACGTGCGAGTGCCAGGGCGGTGCCTGCTCGGTGGCAAGGAAAAGCTAGATGAGCGCCTGGCCCGGGTGCGGCGGGGTGAGAAGGGCAACGCCCAGGCAGCCATGCAGACCTTCGAGGCCACCCGTCCGGCTGTGGGCGCCCAGGCACTGGGTGTGGCCAGGGCGGCCTACGAGTACGCATTGGACTACGCCAAGGAGCGGCACGCCTTCGGTCGGCCCATCATCGCCAATCAGGGCATCGCCTTCATGCTGGCTGACATGGCCACCGAGATCGAAGCCAGCCGGATGATGGTGTGGAGGGCAGCGTGGCTGGGCAAGAACAAGTCCTTTGTGAACGCGGAGGGGTCCATGGCCAAGCTCAAGGCGGCTCGGACGGCGACCTGGGTGACGGAGAGGGCCATTCAGATCCTGGGTGGGGCGGGCTACACCCGTGAGGTACCCGTGGAGCGATGGCATCGGGACGCCAAGATCCACGACATCTTCGAGGGCACGGAACAGATCCAACAGTTGGTGATTAGTCGGGCTATCTCCGGCATGCGTATCGAGTAGTCGGGTCCTGGCAGATGATCCTTCGAAAATGGCGGTCGCGTCCAACGGACCAAATACAAACGAGGCCACGTTCAGAAGAGATCGGGGTGAACGGGACACCCGCGCTTCTTGTAGGTCTGTTGGTCCGGTAGGTCCCCGGGGCGTACCGGAGGTGCGAGACTCTGGCCGTGACCGGGGCGGACAGTTCTGCATCGCCAGTATCGGATCCGCCGCCGGTGGGTGGCCGGTTCGGTAAGGCTGTGTTGTTCGCTATAGCAAAGCACGACGGGCAGGCCCGTAAGGGCACTGACATCCCCTATCTCAGCCACCTGCTGGCCGTGGCCGCCTTGGCCATGGAGGACGCGGCGTCCGATCCTGACTTGATCGACCACACCGAGACGGTTGCCATCGCTGCGGTGCTTCACGACGTCGTCGAAGACACCATTGAGCGGGGTCGTTCCCGTGTGACGGTCGAGATGCTGGCTAACGGCTTTGGCGACGAGGTGGCCCGGATCGTCGCTGACTGCAGCGATGTCACTGAGCCGACTGCCGCGGGCGAGAAGGCGCCGTGGGTCGAACGCAAGCGGGAGTACATCAACCATCTCGCCGAGGTTGGCCAGGCCTCTTTGTGCGTGTCGCTGGCCGACAAGCGGCACAACGCCCGCTGCATCGTCGAGGACGCCCTGGCCGTCGAGGATGACGGCACCGACTTCTGGGGGCGGTTTAACGCCGGACCCTCCGACCAGGCTTGGTACTACGGCGAGTTAGCCACGGCGTTCGAGCGACACCGTCCCGGCCGTGCGGCCCAGGGACTTCGACGGACTGTCGACGAACTACGGATCCTGGTCGACCGGGCCTGATTTCGGACCTTGGCCTCTGGGCGATTGAGGATCAGGTAGCCGACCAACCCACTGGGAATCGGTGGTCGTCGGCGGGGTATTCGCCCGGCACGGCGGTGGTGTCGTCGTCGGTGACTGTCGGGTCACACCCGGGGTGCGGGTGCCAGACAACGTCGTCGCCCAACCATCGAGTGGACAGGGCCACTCGCCGTTCGGTTCCGGCGTTCCCGGGGGAGCCGTGGACGATCCAAGCCGAGAACACGATGGCGTCCCCCCGCTCCACGTCGAACCCCACGATGTCATAGTCGTCCCGGGCACCCTCGATATCGGGCATCGGCTCGCCGATGAAGTCGTCGGTCCATCCGGCCGAGCCGTCGAACGACTCTGGGGCGAAGTATCGGTCCCACCGGTGCGATCCCCGTACGAATTCCAATGAACTCTCCTCAACCGTGGCTGCCGAGCAGGCCACCCACACCGAGCAGATCGACCGCCCGAGGAACGGCCAGTACGGGATGTCCTGATGCCACGGGGTGGGCGATGCGGTGCCCGGCTCCTTGACCAGCAGGTGGTCGAAGTAGAGACGTACCGACGATGAGCCCATGCAGGCAGCGGCCAACCCGGCTACACCTGTCCGGAAGGCAAACCGGTGGACCACTGGTTCGTCACGCCACAGGTAGCGCGACGTGAACAGGCGACCAGGTTCGGGATCGTTGGCGGTGTCGGTCACCCATGGGCCCGGCTCGGCAAGCTGTCGGTCAGCCAGGACAGCTATCTCAGCGACCACATCGACATCGAACGCCCCGGGCACATGGAGCACGCCGTCGTCGGCAAACGTTCGGATCTGCTCGTCGGAGAGGGCGCCGTGCCAGCGGTCAATCATCGTAGGAAAGTTAGTCTTGGGTCATGAACGACGAATATGGGCTTGCCGGACCAGTGGCCGAACTCGAGGCTGCCACCTGGTGGAGACGCGCTAAGGCAGTTCTCATTGATGGGCTCTTGTTCTTCGGCGTGCTGGTCGTGCCAGTCGTCCTCGTCCTAGTGGCCGTCATCTCGGCATGGGATGAGGCAACCGACGATTTCACCTTCACCGGTGGTGACACGGGCCTGCTGACAGTGGGGATCCTGACCGGCATCGGGGTCTTTGTGTGGGCAGGCTGGTTGTTCGGTTACCGGCAGGGAGTCACCGGGACAACGCCTGGGAAGCGTCGCCTACGGATCCGTCTGGTCAATGCAGACACCGGTGAGGCACCCGGTGGAGCCAAGGGCGTGGGCCGCTGGTTGGTGCCCAGCCTCATTGGTGGTATTCAGGGTGTAGGCAACGCGATCCAGCTCATCGACTACCTCTGGCCGGTGTGGGATTCG
>JASLKB010000173.1 GCA_030747775.1 Acidimicrobiales bacterium
AAACCAACCGCCTCGATGATGCGGCCATTTCGCGCCTTGCGCGAATCCGCTGCCACCACCCGGTAAGTCGGCTGCTTCTTCTTGCCCATTCGCATCAGACGGAGCTTCACGGCCACGGCGATACCACTTTCTCGTCGGTCAGACTGTTTCGTCGGATCTCCGCACGGTCTGGCGGAGAGGAAGGCAGACGCTCAGGTTACGCGCCCGTCCGGTCTCCCAGTCTGCCGGGTTTCGCGCCGTTTTCCAGCCTCTACGACCCGATCAACCCCGTGGCACCCGATATGCAACCCCTAGCGTCAGCGTTAGAGCCGATTCGACAAGCCGTCGCCCGGTAGATCACCCAGACCGGGAAGCGACAGACCCTTCTTCTTGTCGATCGGCACCGGACCACGTGCCGTCGTCCTACCTCCACGACCCTTGCGGCCCTTGCCGCCCTTGCGGCCAGAGCCCTTGCCGCCACCCATCTGCTTCATCATCTTGCGCATCTCGCGGAACTGGCGGACCAGTTGATTGATCTCGTTGGGCTGTGTACCACTGCCCGCAGCAATCCGGGCCCGACGAGACCCATCGATGACGTCTGGATCGGCCCGCTCGCCGGGGGTCATGGAATGGATGATGCCCTCGATCCGGTCGATCCGGCTTTCGTCGACCTCGGTTTCGACGCCCTTCATCTGCTGAGCCATCCCGGGGACCATGCCCATCACATTGCTGAGTGGCCCCATCTTCCGCAGGGCCTTGAGTTGTTCGAGAAAATCGTCCAAGGTAAACGTGCCTTCCATGAGGCGCTTAGCGGCTGCCTCAGCCTCGACTTGTTCGAAGTTCTCTTCGGCCTTCTCGATGAACGTCTCGACGTCGCCCATCCCGAGAATTCGGCTGGCTAGGCGGTCGGGATGGAACAGTTCGAAATCCCCTAGACCCTCCCCTGTGGAGACAAATGCGATGGGTCGACCCACCACCTCCTTGATGCTCAGTGCGGCTCCACCGCGGGCGTCGCCGTCCAGCTTGGTCAGCACCACGGCATCCAGGTCGAGACAGGCATGGAACGCCTCAGCCGTGTTGACAGCGTCCTGGCCGGTCATCGCATCGATCACCAGCAGTGTGTGATGCGGTTCGAGCACCTCGGACACCTCAGACACCTCAGCCATCAACTCCTCGTCGATGGCTAGACGACCCGCGGTGTCACAGATGACAACGTCGCGACCCAGGCTGCGGGCCTTGTCCAGCCCGGCCCGGGCGACCGACACCGGGTCGGTGGCCTCACTGAACACCGGCACGGCGATGCGTCCACCAAGCGTCTGTAACTGCTCAACAGCCGCCGGGCGCTGCAGGTCAGCGCCGATCAACATCGGATTACGACCCTGGGCCTTGAACCAACTGGCCAACTTGGCCGCCGTGGTTGTCTTGCCCGAACCCTGGAGGCCCGCCAACAGGACCACAGTCGGCGCCTTGGGGGCATGGCCCAACCGGTGGGTCTCACCACCCAAGACCCCGGTGAGTTCCTCCAGAACGATCTTGACAACCTGCTGTCCCGGGTTCAGTGCGCCGCTGACCTCGGTGCCGATAGCGCGCTCCCGAATCCGGTCCTGGAAGGTGCGTACCACGGACAGATGAACGTCCGCCTCCAGCAGGGCCACCCGGAGCTCAGCGAGGAACTCATCGACCTCCTCGGGCCCGAGACGCCCCTTGCCTCGGATCCGTTTGAGAACCCCCTCGAACCGGCTGCTCAGGTTCTCGAACACGTGCTGTTTCTCGTTCCAGATTCCATCAGTGGTGACCGCAGCGACAGCAGTCAGGCCGCCACATCGACGGCGAACAGGGCCTCAACAAAGTCCACCGGGTCGAACTCCACAAGGTCGTCGACGCCCTCGCCCACGCCCACCAGCTTTACAGGGATACCCAGGTCATCCTGCACGGCGACCACGATGCCGCCCCGAGCCGATCCGTCCAACTTGGTCAACACGATCCCCGTCACGTCGGCTACCTCCGCAAACTGCCGGGCCTGGACCAACCCGTTCTGGCCGGTGGTGGCGTCGATAACCAATAGCGACTCGGTCACGGTACCCGAGCCCTTTTCGGCCACCCGCCTGACCTTGGCCAGTTCGTCCATCAGGTTCGACTTCGTGTGGACCCGACCGGCGGTGTCAGCCAGCACGAGATCGGCCCCCCGGGACGCCGCGTGTTCGACGGCGTCAAACACCACTGATCCCGGATCAGCTCCTTCAGCACCTCGCACAACTGGTGCCCCAGCCCGATCCGCCCACGTGACCAACTGATCGGCTGCCGCGGCCCGGAAGGTGTCGCCAGCGGCGAACACCACACTGAGACCTTGTGCAGCCTCCCGGACACCCAACTTCCCGATGGTGGTGGTCTTACCTACCCCGTTCACGCCAACGAACAGCCACACTGACGGCTGTCCACCGAGAGCTAGCGACCGATCGACCCCTCCTAATCGGTCAACTAAAACAGCTTTCAGGATGCCCAGCACCCCGTCGACGTCATCCACCCCGTCCCGTCCGACCCGCTGGCGGACCACGGTCAGCAGTTCGTCGACCGTCGCCACCCCGACGTCGGCCAGTAAGAGGGCATCACCCAAGTCCTGCCAGGTGCGCTCGTCCACCACCTCCGACGCGCGGACGGAGGCCAACTGCGAAGACCAGGCGTCGCGAGCGCGACCGAGACGGGAGCGGAGACCCATGGTCGGGGAGGCTACCGCTAGCCCCTCGACCCCTGATCAGTCCTCTGCGTCCTCCGACGGATCATCCTCATCCCCGTCCTCATCATGGGTCGGGTCGATGAACTGGTCGTCTAGGGCACCAAGGTCCACCTCGATCAAGACAATCCCACCGGCACGATCCACCTCGAGGTCCACCGACGTGCCCGGAAGTCGGATCTGGATGTCGGCGCGGAGTGCCGGCATGTCACGGATGATGCGACCATCAGAACGGAAGATCCGATCACCCTCGGTTAGGCCCGCCGCGTGTGCCGGGGATCCCTCTATGACCTCTACGACGACTGCCCCCGGGCTGCCGTCCGTCGGCGACTCGCCGCGGATACCTAGCCATGCCGTGCCCACAGGCTGGCCGGCGATCAGGCGACGGGCAACCAGTACCACCGTGTCGCTAGGTAGAGCGAACCCCAA
>JASLKB010000174.1 GCA_030747775.1 Acidimicrobiales bacterium
ACCTCGATGGCGACCGCCCAGATGGCCTGCACCTCATGGCCTTCAAGGTTCGCCAATGTTGTGTATCCGTCGAACTGTCCGAAAATCGGATAGGCGTAGATGCCGGCGAACGCGCCCACAGCGACAGCCACGATGCCGCCGGGACCCCGGAGGCGTCCAATGCCCCCGGTCCAGGTCAGGCACGACGCCCCAGCCATGACGGCAAAGAAGCCCATGAAGAGGACAACCATTCCCGACCAGCTACCGCCTGAAGCCTGGTAGCCGTTGAACGACTGCCCAGTCAGGTCAATGTCCGCTGCTCGCGAGTGGCTGGAGAATAGACCGGCACCGCTACCCCACGTCATCAGGGTGGACAGCACAGCGACCACGCCACCCAGACCGACGAGAGCCATGCCGGTGCGCTCACGGTTGGAGGCGACGACCTCGTGTTCCACATGGGCGACCTTGGCGGCCTTCTGGTCGTCGGTCTCGGCCGCCTCGACCTTCTTGAGTAGTTCCTCCGGGTCACGGCGGTTGTCCATGGCCTCGCGGATTCGGGTCAGCAGGTTGCCCTCGCCGCCCTCCTCGGGCTGGGACAGACGGTCAAGGACGACGGCCACGGTCCACAGGGCCAGACCGGACGAGATGCCGAGACCCACGTCGAGGTTCTGCACGGCCCGGAAAACCAGGAGGCCCAGACCCGAGGCGCCCATGATGGCGGCGATACCCACCATGGCGATAGCCAGCATCAGAGTCTGGTTGAGGCCGGCCATGATCGACGGCTTGGCCAACGGCAACTGCACGTCGGTGAGGACCCGGAGTTCGGTGGCGCCGTAGGCCCGGCTGGCCTCCACCACGTCCTCTGGTACGTGCCGGATGCCGAGGTTCACCATCCTCACCAGTGGCGGCAGGGCGTAGATCATCGTCACCATGGTCGCCGGGACGACGCCGATACTGAAGAAGAACACGAACGGCACCATGTAGACGAACGTGTGGACGGTCTGCATTGCGTCCAGTACCGGTCTGGTCACGTTCCACGCCGAGTCCACCCGGGCGCAGAACACGCCGAGTGGGACGCCAATCAGGGCACACAAACCAACGGCGACGAGCACCATGCCGATGGTCCTCATGGTCTCGACCCAGTACATGGCACCCAACAGGCCGCACATCATCAGACCTGCGCCGGCCATGATCCCGATCTTGGGCGTCCGGACCAGTGACCCAAGGATCACGGTGAAGATGACCACCTGATACCACGGGAGGGTCAACAGGAAATCGTTGACCATATTCTCGAGCAAGAAGTCGAACGGCCACTTGACAGCGTTGAGGAACCACTCGGCGTTGACGTCCATCCAGTCGACCATCTGGTCGAACCAATGGCCTATCGGCAGCTGGAACTGGTCCAGGACCTTGGTTTCCGACAGCCCGACCCCTTCAACCCGGCCTGTCCAATCACCGGTCTCAGCGGCGAGGATCACAGGAACACCTCCCGCTCGAAGCCATCTACCAACTGTTCCACGCGGCCCATCTCCTCCATGATCTCCTGGGGTTCGAGTTCACCCACGAGGCGCCCGGTGTCGTCCAAGACAGCGATCGGGAGTCCCCTACCGGCTGCCGCGTAGTTTTCGTTGAACCGTGCCGCGGCAGTGGTCGTGTCAAAGTCCGACCGAAGCACCGACGCCAGGTCGGTGGTTCCATGAGCCAGAGCGGTGGCCGCGTCGGTCATGGCCAACAGGCCGGTTGGGCGGCCATCGGCGTCACAGCAGAAGCCGCCTCGGCGTTCGCCCAGGGCGTCCACGCACTCGGTCAGGGTCCGACTCGAATCCAGGATGACCGGTGGGTGCATCACCTTGCCCACGTCGATGACACGGCCCTGGTCGACGTCCTGAACGAACTCGGCCACGTAGCCGTCAGCCGGCTCGGTCAGGATCTCCTCCGGGGTGCCGATCTGGATGACCTTGCCGTCCCTCAGGATGCATACCCGGTTGCCGAGGCGCAGGGCCTCGTTCAGGTCGTGGGTGATGAACAGAATCGTCTTGTGAAGCTTGGCCTGGATGGCCATGAGTTCGTCCTGCATCTGGCGCCGGATCAGCGGATCCAAGGCGCTGAACGCCTCGTCCATGAGCAGGATCTCGGGGTTGGAGCACAACGCACGGGCCAGACCCACGCGCTGTTGCATTCCTCCGGACAACTCGCGAGTGGCGTTAAAGGCGTACGCCTCGAGGCCGACCATGGCCAGGGCCTCGATGGCCGCCTCGTGGCGTTCCCGCTTCTCCACGCCTTGGACCTTGAGGCCGTAGGCGGTGTTGTCGATGACATTGCGGTGGGGGAACAGGGCGAAGTGCTGGAACACCATGGCCAGCTTCTCGCGGCGAAATGCCTGAAGAGCCGCGCCAGTCAGTTCCTGGACGTCGGTGCCCTCCACCATGACCCGACCATGGGTGACGTCGTGGAGTTTGTTCACCGTCCGGATGGCGGTGGACTTGCCGGAGCCTGACAAGCCCATGACCACGAAGATCTCGCCCCGGTTCACCGAGAATGAGATGTCGCGCATGCCCACTACATGGCCGGTCTGGCGTTGCACCTCGTCCTTGCCAACGCCACTGGAACAGAGGTCGAAGGCCCGTCCCCGCGGATTGGGCCCGAAGATCTTGTATACGTTCTCCAGTGCGATGATCGGCTCTTCGTCCGACATGCATCCCCCTCGTGTCTGGTTGTCCCCCGTCGGAGTCCTCTCGCTGCAGCGAAAGGTCCCGTCCCGGGCGGGAAGTTAGCAGGGCACTATGAATGGCGCCGAGGGTCCAGAGGAATGAACAACACCTACTCTGCCCGTCCCGGTGACCAACGGGAACCCTATACAGAGGTCTAGTGGTGCGAGAAGTCGTGCCCTGTTTTCCGCATTCCGGACACTCCGCAAACCGCGGCCCCTGAAAACGGCGGGAGGTCGGGACCCGTAGGCCCCGACCTCCCGTCACCGGTACCCCCACCCGTCGACGAGAACCGTCAACAAGCAGGGGTCCGGATCACCCCTCAAAGAGTCAGCCTGCGGCTGCCTCAGCAATCCACGCATCGACGTGAGCCGCGTTGTCAGCCATCCAACCGGACGCCAACTCAGCGACATGGGCCTGGGACCCGTCACCATCGGTCTG
>JASLKB010000175.1 GCA_030747775.1 Acidimicrobiales bacterium
CCAGGACCACGCTGGCAAGGAGGGTGAGAGCTACTTCGGCTGGCACCCGGTAGCGGGTAGCCCCCATGGTGGCGGCTGCTACCAGGGTGCCCACGATCGGCAGGGTGGCAAGGAGCATGAGCGGGCCACGTAGTCGTCGAACCTCCCGTGCCCCTATCGCGGCCAGAATCGCCACGGCGGTGAACTGGGCGAACCCAAGGACTGAGAGGCGGAAGGATCGGCCTTCTACGAGGGTGTCGGCTTGGAGTTGGCCGATAGGGGCGTAGAGACCCCAGTAGCGACCGATCCTCTTGGGTACGACGTGGGTAGCGAACCGGCGGGGATGGTCGGTCAGGTAGTCGATGCCTCGGCGTCGGTATTCGCCGTCTCGGACTGATTCATCTACGGCTTGACCCTCCGCGCCCAGTGGCTGGGGGAGAGCACACTCGAATCGCCATGCTCCTTGTTTCTCGCCGTAGTAGGTGTCATGGCAGTTGGTTTGAGCGATGAGTATCCCGCTCCCGTTACTGAGCAACACCGGTTCGTCGAACACGGTGAGATTCCTAATCACCCATGGGGCCATGACCGCTGCCGCGACCAGTCCGACGGTCACGTACCTCCGGAGGCGTATGACGGTGGACGGACCGTCTTGACGGAGATGTTGACCAGTGAGTAGTGGAATAGCCAGAACAGGGAGGGCCAGGAGGAGTTCGGCTCGAGTAAGGGCGGCCAGGCCACCCACAATGCCCAGCAGTAAGACGTTGCGGATCGCCGGATCCCGACTGGTCCGGACAGCCATGCCCAAAAGCACGGCGGTGATCGGGACCACGAGCGACTCCGACATCACCAACCCGTCGTTGAGCCAGAAACCGGCGTGTATGGCTGCTATCGCTGCCGCGGACGGGCCGATCAGCCGGTAGCCGAGATGATCGTCGAGCTGGCGGCCGGCCCAACCTACGGCCGCCACGCCCACCGCCCCGGTCAGGGCGCCGACAAGTTGGTGGGCTATGACCGAGGTGAACCCGAGGGTCGAAAAGGCACCGAGCAGCAGGACCCACAGTGGTGTGTGTCCTGCAGTGGGTTCGATGTGGCCGACAGGTAGAGCGGTATTCGCCGTAGTCAAGACCGTCGATGGGTCAGCGACAAAGAGCGTCTCTTGGGCGCCGCCGTGGAGGTAGCGGTAGGGCTCTGTGAACCCGAGACCATCGGCCAGAAGGTTGGCTGCTTCGTGGTAGTAGACGCCGTCACCGCTAAGCGGGTCACCCCGCTCGACGAAGAGGACGTAGGCCAGCCGGATCATGAAACCCAGACCGGTCAGTACGAAGATCCACCGGATGGGGCTCATGGAAGACCAGGCCCTGAGTATCCGATGGGTCATCGGATCTCCTCGTGGTAGTCCTCCTCCACGTTGACCTGCCAGACATCGTGGCGGTCGGTGTGGTCGTCGGCCAGAACGTTCTCGACGGTGAGCATGGCCGTAAACATCGAGTGGTCTTGATTGTTGTAGCGATGCATGCCGTTCCTACCTACTGGGTAGACGTTGGTTGCGTACTGAGCCAACCAGTCCCGAACAGCGTCGACGTTGTCCTGATAGTGAGCGTCGTACATCGGATAGGCCTTGGGCATTCTGACCACGTACCCGGCCTCCACTCGGCTCGGGTCCAACAGGCCGAGTCGGGCCATTTCGACTTTGCCCAACTCGACAAGGTCGGCGTCGTCGGATGCCCAGAGGTGATCGCCCTCAGTCACGAAGTACTCGAGCCCCAGACAGGTCCGTCCATCCTTGACTAGGTGCGGCGACCACTGGCCGAAATTCTGGATCCGGCCGACCTCAACGTCGGGGGCGTGTACGTAGATCCAGTTGTCTTCGAAGCCGTCATCCCACGGGACAACCAAAGCCACGGTGAGGAAGTCCCGAAATCCAAGACCGTCGGCTGCTTTCTGGACATCGGCGGGCACCGGCGGGTCCATTGCTCCGATGAGGTGAGGGAGGGGCATCGACGAGATGACGTCGGTTGCCTCCACGACAACCGGTCCTTCGGGACCGAGGGCCTCAACCTCGAAAGCCCGTCCGCGTGCGTGGCCAATCCGTCGGACCGGACAGGACAGCAGCACGGTTGAGCCTTGATCCTCCACTAGCTCGGTGCAGCGCTCCCACATCATCCCGGGGCCGTAGCGCGGGTACTCGAACTTCTCGATAAGGCTGGTCACGTTGGTTTGGTTTCGGCGCGGCATCAGGGAGTTGATAACGGCCCGCAGGAGGGAAAGGTTCTTGATCCGCTGGGCCGCCCAGTCTGCCTGGAGCTCGGTTCCCGGGACCCCCCACACCTTCTCCGTATAGGTCTTGAAGAACGTCCGGTAGAGGCGCCAGCCGAACCGACTAGCCACCCACCCCTCGAAGTGGGTTTGGTCTTTCGGTGGTCGAACTCGAACCCATAGGTACGACAGGACACAACGCACGGCCTCGATTGGCCCAAGGTTCCGGAGGGCGTTCATGGCCCGTAGCGGGTAGTCGTAGAAACGACCCTTGTAGAAGATCCGACTCATCCTGGGGCGGACAAGGAAGTCCTCCGGCTCGAGGATCTCGTGCCAGAGGTCTGAAACAACCCGGACCTTTGTGAAGAAGCGGTGGCCGCCGATATCGAAACGCCACCCGTCGCGAACGGCAGTGCGGCTGATGCCGCCGACCACATCGTCGGCCTCCAGCACGGTGGAGACCACGCCCGCCTTCCCGAACTGGTAAGCGGCGGTCAGGCCGGCGGGACCGGCGCCGATGATCACGGGCCGGATCGTTCTCGACGGCGAGAACCGTTCGTGGTCGGTCGTGGCGGGTTCGTAGGAGGTGTTCATTGTCGGGCTGGTCGTCGTGGCGACGTCCGAGAAGGATGCCGTCCGGGACTGAGCGAGCGTACCGGTCGGTTAGGGCCCTGACGGTACGCTCGTCGTCGTGGGTATCGGGGATGGAGACCGCTCGGCGGTGACACCCGGCCTGCTCCTCGTGGCGGTCGCCGCTCCCTATTGATTTGACAGACAGACGAGCAGCAGCAGCAGCAGCAGGTTGTCCGAGGCCGACGACGCTCCTATGGCGGCGGCG
>JASLKB010000176.1 GCA_030747775.1 Acidimicrobiales bacterium
AACGACACCGACAACCACCGAAGCGACAACCGGCAGGCCGACCAAATGAGTGACAAGCAGGCAAAGGAAGCCAACGATGACCGAGAGCAGGGTGACCGGGTGGCGGAGGATCGACATGGCAGACCGGTTGGATCCATGGACTCGGGGACGGGACGATCGGCCGGGCGGCGTAGCCCGGACCATTGGAATGACCCGCATAATACGCTCACCAACCGGTGACTGGGGGTTACGCCAGCGAGGTGAGTCGAACCACCGAGAAAACAGCTACATCACCGAGGAAATCACATCACTGAGGAATAGGCCTCGAGGTAGTGGGTGGCCAGTCGACGCATCGAGAACTCCTCGGCGCGCTCCCGCCCGCTAGCCACCAGCCGGTCAGCCAGAACCGAGTCGGCCAGAACCTTGGCGATTGCTACACCGAGCGCCTCTGCGTCTCCGGGGGGCACTAAGAGGGCATCGTCGCCACCGCGGGCCACTTTGGAATAGCCCGGGATCTCACTGGCCACCACTGGGGTATCGCACGCCATCCCCTCCAGCAGCACCACCCCAAACGACTCACCACGCAGCGACGGGGCACAAAAAACGTCGGCCCCCTTAATCCTGGCGGTGCGCTCCTCATCGGAGATCCGACCCAACCACTGCACCCGAGCGTCACCTGCCACCCGTGCCCGTAACTCCTCGGTCTCAGGACCATCACCCGCCACCCAGAGACGGGTGTCGGAACCCAGCCCAGCCATAGCGTCCAGCAGCACTTCCAGGCCCTTACGTGGCTCATGGCGGCCGACGAAGAAGATCGTGGGGCCCTCGGTAGGCCAAGGTGCCGCTTTCCGGCTTCGCTCGACCTCTACACCGTTGAACAGCACCTCGTAGTCACCGCCCAGCGACTCTCGGGCCATGGTGGCAGCATCGTCGGACACCGCGAACACTCGGTCCATGCGTCTACTCAGCCAACGTACGGGCCGATTCAATAGGTCATAAGCCAGGCTCCCACCTGCCGCATGAAAGGTGCCCACCATCGGTGATTGCGCCAAGAAGAGGGCCGTGGTCGTCGGACCAGGGGCTAACGGCTCATGTAGGTGAATGACGTCAAACTCCTCATCCCGGAGGGCCCGTATGGTGCGCAGCGCACACGACACGTCCGGGGCGATCGGAGCCATCGAACCGTTGGCTGCCGTGGGCAGGCTGTCGCCCAGCGGGGTAACCCCAGCGTCTGGCGGCGGACCGTCACACGGGCCCAAGACCCGAGTGGGATGGCCGATTCCCCGGAGCACCCGGGCTAGGCCGAGGACCTGCCCTTGGACCCCTCCGGGCAGCGTGAGGCTGTAGGGGCAGATAATTCCGATTCTCACCCCACCGGCTCCCTAGCTAGCCGAGAAGCCTCGGACCCGTCCCGGTCCGACGGCCAGTTGGGCTGCAGCAGATGCCACTGCTCGGGTTCGGCGGCGATCAGCACCTCCAGTTCATAGGCCAACGCCCGGGTCACCCGAGCCACGTCATCCCGTAATCGTCCCTCGCGTTTGGCGACCACCGGTGGCCGAACTACCCCGTGACACCCATCTGGATGATCGTAAATGGCGATCGGCAGCAAAGCAGCCCCAGTCCGCAGAGCCAAGGTGGCCGGACCAGCAGGCAGCATCGTGACCTCGCCGAAAAACTCCACCTCGACCCCGGCCCCGCCGACGTACCGGTCGCTAGGGAGACACACCACCCGATTCTCCCGGAGCATGGCAATGGTCTGGGTCCCGGCGCTGGGACCCAACCCCACCACCTTCATCCCCAGTGACTCCCGGAAGCCCCTATACCAGTCGAAGAGCTCGGGTGGCTCGAGGGTCTCCACCACGCATCCAACTGCCACGTCATGGTGCAACGTCAACCAGTGGGCCGCCCACTCCCAACTCCCGAGATGGGGCATGGCCATGATGACACCGTTGCCCTCTTCGAGCCCCGCGGCGATCCGCTCGTAGCCCTCCTCACTGAAGCCGGCCACGATCTCCTCGGTGGTCATTGAAGGCAACCGAAAACTCTGCAGGTAGTAGTCGGCGTAAGAGGCAAAGACCCGGCCCACCGACCGCCTCAGCTGATGCCCATTGAGTTCTGGACCGACGACTCGTTGCAGATTACGAGCCACCAGACGACGTCGATCCCGGTCGAAGCGACCAGCTATCCGGCCGACGCTGCGGGCGACAGGCATGGAAACCGCCGGGGGGAGGACGCGCGCTGCCGTCGATGCAAACCGGAAGGCGCGAACGATTCCCGGAGTCATGGCTAGCTCGATGGAGGGTGGTCAGTGACGCGGCGACCGGGTACGAGCAGCGTGCCGCTGGCGTTCGATGCGCTGTTCGCGGCGCTTGGTCCGCAATTGACGGCGCTCCGAACGCCCCCCGGTGGACACCGGTCGGTCGGAAGTGGCCTGACGCCACACCTTCACGAACCGTTGCACGGCGGTGACCAAACTCAGCCCGAGCATCACCCACAGCACAGGAATAAGGATCTCGAAAAACAGGAGTCCGAAGGCCAGGACGATGAACCGCTCAGCCCGCTCCATCAGACCACCCTTGGCGTCGTATCCCAACGACTCGGCCTTAGCCCGTTGATATGAAATGAACATGGCTGTGGCCATGATGGCCACCGGCAGCATCATCATCCGGTCCTGGCGCGTACCAGCCAGGTGCCAGGCCAGGCCACCAAACAGGAGGGCGTCGGTCAGACGATCAGCCACCGAGTCGAAGTAGGCGCCGCGGGAGGAGGCTGTCCCGCCGGCCTTGGCCACGGCTCCATCCAGTGCATCTGGCACGCCGGTGAGCACCAGCAAGAGAAAGCCGAGCCGTAGGTTGCCCATACCGACAGCCACCGAGGCGCCACCCGCCATGAAGATCCCCACAACGGTGACCACGTCGGCCGAAATACCGGTCCGTTGCAGGCTCTGGCCGATGGGGGTAAGTCCTCGATCGACCACCTCGCGCCAATTGCCGTCCAGCATGGTGGTTACTCCCGTCGGACCCGGCGGGTCCCAGACCCGGTCAGG
>JASLKB010000177.1 GCA_030747775.1 Acidimicrobiales bacterium
CTTCGCCCTTTACCGCAGCTCCAACCGCCTGCTCGACCCGAAGCTTCGCGAGCTCGGCCAGACGCGGGTTGGATGGTGCGTAGGTAGCCGGTTCGTCTACTCCCAGCACCGCAAGGCGTGTCGGACCGTCGGTATCACCGACGAGCAGATCGACGCCATCGAGGCGTGGGAGACCGCTGAGTGCTTTGGCGCAGCCGAACGGGCTGTGCTGGCCTACACCGACGCACTGTCCATCCAGCACGGGCGGGTACCCGAGGGCGTGTTCACGGCGCTCCAGGAACACCTTGCCGACGAGGAGATTCTCGAGCTGAC
This sequence comes from Acidimicrobiales bacterium, assembly GCA_030747775.1. Classification (GTDB taxonomy): domain Bacteria; phylum Actinomycetota; class Acidimicrobiia; order Acidimicrobiales; family MedAcidi-G1; genus UBA9410. The sequence continues at coordinate 313 of JASLKB010000177.1, forward strand.
CTACATCGTCTGCACTTACGCCATGCACGGCGTGATGAGTCGAGCGTTGCGACTCGAGTTCGACGCCGATCCCCCGGTGCTCATCGAGCAGCCGGGTGACGAGGAGAGCCTCAGCGACGAGCACACCCGTCGGGAGTTCCGACGGGCTCTGAAGCTCGTCGGGGACGAGCCCGACGACAGCTGAACCGCCGCCGGGTCACCTGGACGAAGCGGTCAGCCGTTCACCGAGAAGGACGAGTTGGGGTTGATCTCCCGGTTTCGCCGGTAGAAGCCCATGTCCATCTCAAGGCCGGTGTACACGCCTGTCACCACCAGCGGGTCGGTGTCGTGGTCGTGGCCGCCCTCGACCGCCTCGATCAGTTCGGCCATGCAGTAACCGGCCACCGGAGCGTTCTTGAACTGGTTGCCACTGGAGCCGATGGCCACATAGAAGCCGTCCAGGTCGGTCCGGTCGTAGATCGGGATCCAGTCGTCGGACACGTCGTACAGGTCGACGATGCCTTTCTTCTCGGACGGCACACCCAACTCCGGTATGCGGCGGGCCAGGCGCAGCACCTGGGCGTTCCACTGCTCGTCGGAGACCACGGTGTCGTAGTCGTCCGGGTCGTCCACCCACACCTGCGGGTCACACGCTGGGTCTTCGGAGCCGATCAGGATGTTGTTGCCCGATTCGGGACGGACGTAGATGGCCAAGTCGGAATCCGACGAGTGCAGGCCGTCCTTTTCGAAGTCGATGCCAGCCGGCGAGGGCACATGGTGTACCTCGTGCCGCAAGGCCTTGGTTTTGATGTTCATCGAGTCGTAGACGCCAGCCATCTTGTTGATGACGAAGGAGTGCGGACCGGCCACGTTGACGACCACCGGGGCATTGATCTCGGTGCCGTCGGCCAGCGTGACGCCGGCCACCCGGTCATCGTTTCGACGGACGTCAATGACCTCTACGTTGAATCGGAACTCGCCACCCGTGGCTTCGGCGGCCCGCTGCAGGTTGTGGCTGGCCAACTGGGGGTCGGATACGTAGCCCGAATCCGGGGTGTACAACGCTCCGATCAGTTCGCCCTCGGGCTCAGCCCAGAAGCGGTCGTCCTCGGGACGACACGGTTCGCCATGGGTGCCATGTTCGTAGAACGGGTAGCGCTCACGTAGTTCTTCGTTGGAGAGGATCTCATAGGGCACCTGGACCTGGTCGAACAGGGGCAAGACCTTTTCGTGGTGTCCACCCTCGAGCATGAACAAGACAGTGCCGCTCTGGACGTAAAGGGCGTGGCCGCGCTCGTCCTCACTGTCGAGGTAGTTGGACCAGTCCTTCCAGTACGAAAAGCCTTCGTAGGCCATGGCCACACCGTCGAAAGTGGAGTAATGGGCACGCACGATCGCGCAAGAGTTGCTGGTTGATCCGTAGCCAGAGGTGGGCAACTTGTCCACGTTGAGGGTCTTCCATCCCTTTTTGGCCAACTCAAAGGCAATGGCAGAGCCGATCACTCCGGCACCGATGATGATGGCGTCGTAGGACGCACGGCTTTGGTTATTCATTGCTTCTGCTCCGGACGTTTTTATAACGGCGTTGTTCAGTGGGCGGACGCTAGACGGATGTCGTCGCTAGTGGAAGGGCACTCAGTCCATCAACCTGTCGCTTCGGGTCCGAGCTTGTTCTGCCTCCTCATGGATGGGAAGAGCCCTACCGAATAGTTGCTTCGTGCGCTCAAGCCGACCAATCACACCTGGCTCCTCGGTGTAGGCGAACACCGCTGTATGTCGAGCTGGGGAGTCTTTGTCTACCCGGGTCACACGGTGCAATGAGAATCGTCCACGGAAGATCTGTAGGTCTCCCGCTTCGAGCTGCAAAGTCTGGACTGTCGTCAGGTCCTCGTCTTGACAGGCCTTTACACCCTCGAAGTTCTCATTTCCAGCCGAGCGGATATTGGGAGAATATTGGAACAATCCACCCTTGGAGGCCTTGTCGACGAGAATGGTCACCGCGAAATCGTTGGTGTCGTAGTGCCAAGCGAATTGTTGCCCAGGGTCCAAGACGTTGATGGTCAGCCCGGCGAGCGGATCTGCAAAGCAGTGGATCTGGGGGAGTTCGAGACAGTCGGCTAGGAAGGCCAAGAGCGGTGGCCACTGGTAGATGGCGTCGATCGCACTCGTGGCGTCGAAGGCATCACGGGGGATAAATCCGCCTGACCGTTCGATGAAAGTGTTGATGGCGTGGTCGGCCGGGAGCGTCGGGTCACCCTCGGAGAAGTACGGGTTGATGGGGATCTTCGACTCGTGGAGGAATGGTCGTATCTGGCGGATCTCCGCGCTCATGATGGGTAGTGCGGCGCTGGCCAACAACTGTGCGATCACGGCGCAGCCGTCTTCAGCGAGTTTCTTCCTGGCTTCGGCCACCATGGAGGAGTACTCGGGGGAGTTTGGTCGGTCGATGGGATGCCGGTCGAGGTCGATCAACTCCGTGATGGGGATCGGGCATGGGTGCTGTAGATGGCCGGTGAGGCTCATGGGTGGATTCCTACTGTTCCCATGGGGGCGTCCAGTCGCCTTCCATTCGAAAGGAAAGGTTGGCGTCGTCTTCGATGCGGCGAGCTACATGCAGTTCACCGGCGCCGGTTCCGTAGCGGTCGGCAGCCCTCGCGAACGCGGCCGTCGCTGCATCGGTCATC
>JASLKB010000178.1 GCA_030747775.1 Acidimicrobiales bacterium
CCGCTGGTTGCGGTTCCACCGAGGCACACCGTTGCTCGACGAGACCGGGGTTCAGTTGGCGGCCGACAACGTGCTCGTCCTGTACGTCAACTACCGGACATCGGATGCCGACCTCGAATCACCCCAGGCCATCTCTACGGGCTCGGGTGACGGCTGGTTGTTACGCGACGGAACGATCACAGGCGTGACCTGGAGTCGACCGTTCACCGTCGACCGGTGGGTCCTGGCCGATGATGACACCGGAGACTTGGTGGCTCTGCGGCCGGGCCGCACCTGGGTGGCTTTGGCGCGACTTGGTGAGGGCGTCCTCCTGAGTCCGGACCGGATCACTGAACTCGTCGGCTGATCTGCCCTGGAGCTGATCAGCCCTGGAATCGGCCTCCGGCACGCGCTCCGCGGTCCACCCTTCGTAGACTCCGCGCCATGAGTGATGTGACCCGATCCACCGGTACCCAGTTGGTGAAGCGCGGCCTGGCCGAGATGCTCAAGGGCGGTGTGATCATGGACGTGGTCGACCCCGCTCAGGCGAAGATTGCCGAGGACGCAGGAGCGGTCGCCGTAATGGCCCTCGAGCGGGTGCCGTCTGACATACGTCGGGACGGCGGTGTGGCTCGTATGTCCGATCCGGAGATGATCGAGGGCATCAAGGAGGTCGTGACCATCCCGGTGATGGCCAAGGCCCGCATCGGCCACTTCGCCGAGGCCCAGATCCTGCAGGCGCTTGGCGTGGACTATGTCGACGAGAGCGAGGTTCTCACGCCGGCCGACGAAGCCCACCACATCGATAAATGGGCGTTCGACGTGCCGTTCGTGTGCGGGGCGACCAATCTTGGTGAGGCGCTGCGCCGTATCTCCGAGGGTGCCTGCATGATCCGCTCTAAGGGCGAGGCCGGTACCGGCAACATTGTCGAGGCTGTCCGGCACCTCCGGTCGATCCTCGGTGACATTCGTCGGATTACCCAGGCCGATCAGGCCGAGTTATTCGACTGGGCTAAGCGACTTCAGTCGCCGTTGCCCTTGGTCCAGGAAATCGCTGAGATCGGCCAGTTGCCGGTCCCCATGTTCTGTGCTGGCGGCATCGCCACGCCGGCTGACGCGTCGCTGGTTATGCAACTGGGAGCTCAGGCCGTCTTCGTGGGTTCAGGGATCTTCAAGAGCGACGATCCGGCGCCTCGTGCGCGGGCCATTGTCGAGGCTGCGACCAACTTCCAGGATCCAACCATGCTGGCAAAGATCAGCCGGGGCCTCGGTAATGCCATGCCGGGTCTGGAGATCGACCAGTTGGAGACCCGGCTGGCCGATCGCGGCTGGTAGCGGACTCGCCACACGACCATGAAGGTCGGAGTCCTTGCCCTCCAGGGGGCGTTCGCACGTCACCTAAAGGTGCTGGGTGGACTTGGCGCGGCGACTACCGAGGTGCGTGCTGCCGACGATTTATCCGAGGTTGACGCTCTGGTGCTCCCGGGTGGCGAGTCTACGACTATGTCCATGCTGCTGGATTCGTCGGGCCTGCACGACGCGGTGGCCGATCGGATCACCAACGGGATGCCGGTTCTGGGTACCTGTGCCGGGATGATCTTGCTGGCCCGCCACGTGGCCGACGGCCGCCCCGATCAGCGGTCCTTCGCTGCGATCGATATCGACGTCCGGCGCAATGGTTACGGCCGACAGGTTGATTCTTTCGAGGCCGATTTGGATGTGACTGGGTTGGAGGATCCGTTCCACGGCGTGTTCATTCGCGCTCCGGTGGTCGAGTGGGTGGGCGACGGGGTCGAGGTGCTGGCCACCGTCGACGGTCGGCCCGTGCTGTGCCGTCAGGGGGCTGTGGTAGTGGCGTCCTTCCACCCGGAGATGTCCGGGGACGGACGGATCCACGGACGGTTCCTGGACAGGGCGTTCGCCGCCTGACCGGGATGTCGGTCGGGGTGCCGATCGATGCCGTAGACGAGACGAGACGAGACGAGACGGAGCGCGATATGTCGGGCCATTCCAAGTGGGCGACCATCAAGCACAAGAAGGGAGCCGCGGACGCCAAGCGCGGCAAGCTCTTCGCCAAGCTCATCAAGCAAGTTGAGGTGGCGGCCCGACAGGGTGGCGGCGACCCCGACTCCAATCCGACTCTGCGGACCATGTTCCAGAAGGCCCGGGACGCGTCGGTTCCCCTCGACACCATCGAGCGTGCTGTCAAGCGGGGGACCGGTGAACTGGAGGGGGTTGACTACGAGACGATCACCTACGAGGGCTATGCACCCCATGGGGTGGCTCTCTACGTGGAGACCCTGACCGACAACCGGAATCGGACCGGATCGGAGGTGCGGTCCCTGCTGTCCAAGAACGGCGGGTCGCTGGCCGAGCCGGGGTCGGTGGCTTGGCAGTTTGAGCGCAAGGGCGTTGTCCTGCTAGACGGGTCGGTCGACGAGGACGAGATCATGGTCGCCGCGCTCGATGCTGGCGCCGAGGACCTGGTCGATGACGATGGCACTTGGCGGCTGACCTGTGAAGCTACCGACTTGCCGTCAGTGCGTGAGGCGCTGGAGGTGGCTGAGGTGCCGTTTCTGAACGCCGACGTGACAATGCTGGCCAGCACCTCAGTGGCCCTGGAGTCTGCTGAACATGCGCGTGCGGTGCTGCGGGTCATGGACCTGCTGGACGACAACGACGACGTCCAAGATGTTCATGCCAACTTCGACATATCTGTCGCGATCCTCGAGGGGCTCGAGGACTGAGAGACGGTCGGCTAGACGACTATCTAGGGGTGCGCGTTCCGCCGAGGCGGCGCTTCGATCGCTCCCCGAGTGTCCGCTCGCCGAACGCATGAGCTTGAGCGCCTTTTCGCCATCTAGCATGGGCATCGATACAGTCTCAGGTTCCGCAGATGATCTG
>JASLKB010000179.1 GCA_030747775.1 Acidimicrobiales bacterium
CTGTCGTTGAGGACGCTGTCGTTGAGGACGCTGTCGTTGAGGACGCTGTCGTTGAGGACGCTGTCGTTGAGGACGCTGTCGTTGAGGACGCTCCTGTTGAGGACGCTGTCGTTGAGGACGCTGTCGTTGAGGACGCTGCCGTTGAGGAGGCTCCTGTTGAGGAGGCTCCAGTCGAGGATGCTGGCGAGGTGCAGGCATGAGCGCCGAGGCCCCGACCGCTGAGGGCGTCCTTGAATACCTGGTCAAGACGATTGTCGAGCAGCCGGACGAGGTTCGTATCGAAACCTCGGGTGACGAGCGGTGCACCTTCTCGGTCACCGTGGCCGACGGCGATATGGGCCGAGTCATCGGCCGTCGCGGACGAGTGGCCAACGCCATCCGCACCATCGTCCGGGCCGCTGCCGTCAACGACGAGACCGAGATCGACGTCGACTTCGTCGACTGACCGTCCGATGGACGGCCAGTCGGACCCTGACGATCCGGTCCTGCTTGAGGTCGGCCGGATCGACAAGCCTCACGGGGTGCACGGTGAGGTTGTCGTCAGCCTCATCACCCATCGGACAGAGCGAATCGTGCCCGGCTCGGTGCTCCAAACCGACCACGGTGCTGTCACGGTGGAGTCGAGTCGTCCCCACCAGCATCGACACCTAGTGCGCTTCGACCGGATCGCGGACCGTGACCAGGCCGAAGAGTGGCGTGGTGTGATGCTGAGTGCTCCGCCGATCGATGATGACGACGGCACTCTCTGGGTGCACCAGTTGGTCGGCGCGGTGGTGGTGGATCAGTACGGCACGCGGCACTCTTCGGTGGTCGCGTTGATCGAGAATCCGGCCAGCGACTTACTTGAGTTGGCTGATGGCCGTCTCGTGCCACTGGTTTTCGTGACCTCTTTCCAGCCTGGAGTCCGTATCGACGTAGATGTGCCCGCCGGACTCCTCGACGACGACGTGGATGCCGGGCATGGGCCTGGCGCAACACGATGACCCTGCGGGTCGACGTTTTCACGCTCTTCCCCGACCTTGTCAAGGGGTATGCCGGGGAGAGCATCCTCGGGAGGGCGACCGAGGCCGGCCATCTTGATATTCGGGCGCATGACCTGCGCATGGCGACTACCGATGCGCACCAGACGGTGGACGACAGCCCGTTCGGCGGGGGACCGGGGATGGTGATGATGCCCGAGCCGGTCTTCGCAACAGTCGAGCAGGTGAAACCGCCAAGGCCGTTGATCTTGCTCTGCCCGACCGGCCGGACCTTCGACCAGTCTTTGGCCGTGGAACTCGCCTCCCTGGAAGGGTTCTCGCTGCTGTGTGGACGCTACGAGGGCGTCGACGAGCGGATCAGATCTGAACTTTGTGACGATGAGATCTCGTTGGGTGACTTCGTGCTGGCTGGCGGTGAACTGGCAGCGCTCGCCATCATCGAGGCCGTCGCCCGACTCCGGCCGGGGGTGTTGGGCAACAGTGCCTCACCGAAGGATGAGTCGTTCTCCGACGGTCTCCTTGAGTATCCCCAGTGGACCCGGCCGGCCCGATTCCGTGGGATGGAGGTCCCCGAGGTGCTGCTGTCGGGCGACCATGCCCGAGTCGCCCGGTGGCGCCGGGCCGCGGCTCTGGCCCACACCCTGAAGCGCCGGCCGGATCTCATCGATCGTCAGGGTGGGCTCACCGATGCCGACCGGGACCTACTGGACGAATTTTCGATGCCGGTTTCAGAACGGTGGGACCAGTGAGTCAGGTGAGTCGGACGGTGCGGGGAGTTGGTGTTCATCCCGGTGTTGTCACCGATTGATCGCCGTATGCTTGCCGATCGGTCCGCTCCCGCATAGGGGTCGGACCCCGAACAGCCCAGATTGTTTGACGGGCCACAAACTTCTCGAGGACGAGCCATGCAGCCCACCGATCTCGTCGATCATCAGAACCTTCGTGACGACATTCCCGACTTTGACGCCGGCGATTCCCTCAAGGTGCACGTCCGCGTGGTTGAGGGCAACCGCCAGCGCTTGCAGTTGTTCGAGGGTGTGGTCATCAAGCGCCAGGGCAGTGGAGTCCGCGAAACGTTTACGGTCCGCAAGATCAGTTTCGGTGTCGGGGTTGAGCGGACCTTCCCAGTCCACTCGCCGATCATTGACCACATCGAGGTCGGGGCCCGCGGCGACGTCCGCCGAGCCAAGCTCTACTACCTACGCGATCGTGTTGGTAAGCGAGCCAAGGTGAAGGAGAAGCGGGAGTTCTAACCCGCGGCGGTGATCCTGCTTAGGACCACTGCCATGTTGGCAATGCGTCGGGTCAGTGTCGACGTTTGGTCCAGCACCCCCGGTGCCAGTGGCGACGCATATCGGGTGCGTCCACAGGGACGACGACCACGTGTCCGAGTCCCGGTGGGATCTCCTGGTTACAACCCGGGCATAGGTAGGTCTTCGTGGCCTGGTACGGATGGATGAAACGCTCCTCCAGCTCGCCCAGGATCTCGGGATTGTCCATTTCAGGAGGTCTCCTCGCGCTGGTGGTAGGTCACAGGAAGAGTGCCCAGGCGACAAGGAGTACGGCCACCAAGACGGCTGCGCCCACGTAGAGGACATCGCTGGGGCGCCGGCGGTGCGGGCGTCGCGGATCAAATCCCATACCGTCAGTATCGTCGGCGTCCGATGCGACCCCACCGTGCAATGCTCTTGACGATCGCTGCTCTAGGTGCATGCTGCACGGCGCCACCGGCTGTCCCGGGGTCCGACGACGGGTCGGCAGATCCCGCTCTGGTACGGGGTCGGGATATTTGGGGGAAGGCGTGCGCGTCATGCCACGCTTCAGACGGGTCCGGGGGCAGGGGACCGTC
>JASLKB010000017.1:0-3265 GCA_030747775.1 Acidimicrobiales bacterium
GTAGGCGTCCCGTAACTCGTCAGGCGAGGCCGAGGCCGGCACTCCGAGCGTTCGGTAGTGGTCGATGCGACCGGTCACCCGTTCACCCTACGGTCGGGCCCGTAGCGTGGTCCGCGTGAACGACCTGAGCTGCCCGAACTGTGGGGAGGAAGACAACCTCTCCGGCCGTCGAAAAGGCGAACCTGGCAATGAGACGATCACCGTGACCTGCGGGTCCTGTGAACTGTCCTGGGTTCGGGACCTCGCTCCGAGGTGTCCGACGTGTGGCACCGACGACGTCCGAACGGCCCTCCAGTCGATCGTCGAGAAGTCCCGCGGAACCCAGCTCTCAATCCAGTCCATGCGGGTCGTTTACCTGTGCCCGATCTGCGATCCGGAACGGCTGGCCGACTGGAACCAGACCAACTCGCCGCTCCGCCCCGCTGAACTCCCCCACGACGCCAACTAGAGCGACGCGGACCTACCCTTTCGTTCAGGCCCTAGCTGGTTTGCCTGTCAGGCCTTCCACGAGAGCCTCAAGGCCGGCCACACGACTGCCCTTGACCAGTACGGCGTCACCAGGACCCGGTGATCGGTCCACGAGAGCCGCCATCGCAGCGTCAATCCCGTCCAGGCCGATCGGGCCGTAGAGGTCGGTCCCCACAGCCAATACTTCGATGCCCGCCTCCTCGGCATGGAACAGGACCTCACGGTGCGCTTCGGGGCCTCCGTCACCCAACTCAGCCATGACCCCCAAGACGGCAATCCTCCGGCCCGATCCCGGAAGCGCTGCCAACGCGGCTAGGGCGGCCCTCATCGACGCCGGGTTCGCGTTGTAGGCATCGTTAACCACCGTAAACCCGGACGAACCTTCCAGGACCTCCATACGCCACGGGGAGAGCCGGGCGTCGGCCAGGCCGACCGCCACGTCGTCGATCCTCACGCCCTCCACAAGACCTACCGCCGCCGCGGCCAAGGCGTTGGACACCATGTGAGAACCCCGAGCTTCGAGCGTCACCTCGGCCCGGCCCCACGGAGACTCGAGCCGGAACGTCGGACGGAGTATCTCGTCGAGCCGAACATCACGAGCCCGGACCTCCCCATCGACACCGAAGGTCAACAAAGAGCACCGAGCTCTCTTCGCCTGAGCGAGTGCCTCGGGAACGTCGGCGTTAACCACCGCACATCCACCCGCCGGAAGGCCGTCTAGCAACTCTCCCTTGGTGGTCGCCGCCGCCTCCAGCGAACCGAACGCCTCGGTATGGGCCGGAACCACGGTAGTGAGCACCCCAACGTCAGGCCGAGCCACGGTGACCAGAGCGGCGATGTCCCCGATCCGACGTGCCCCCATCTCGACCACTACGTGGTCTACGTCAGCCGGTGCGTTCAGCAGCGTCAGAGGAACACCGATCTCGTTGTTGAACGAGCGGTCGCTGGCGTGCACATTCCCCGCCCGGGCCAGAACCGCGGCCAAGAGGTCCTTGGTTGACGTCTTGCCCACACTGCCCGTGATGCCCACCACCCGGGCGGCGGCTCCAATCGACCGACGGGCCGCTGCACCGAGATGGCCCAGCGCCACGAGGGTGTTGCTTACCCGGACCACCGAGCCACACCCGGGCAGACCGTCACGATGCCAGAGCGTGGCACTGGCCCCACCGGCCACCGCCTCGTTGACGAAGTTGTGCCCATCCCGCTCGGCCACCAGCGGCACGAACAGGCAGCCCGAAACCACCCTGCGGGAATCCTGGACCGCACCGTCCAGCAACACGTCCTCGCCAACAAGTTCGCCCCCGACGGCCGCAGCCACCTCCGACGCCCACATCCTCACGGTGCCCAGTACCCCACGGGACGCGACCCTACGATGCCGGGATGCCCAGTCGACGTCGTCTTGTAGTCCTCTTCGGGGGCCGCAGTGCTGAACACGATGTGTCGTGCGTGTCAGCGCGCCACGTGCTGGCTGCCGCGGACACCACCCGGTACGAGATCATCCCGGTGGGTATCGACCGCAACGGCCGGTGGTCACTAGCCACGACGGCAGTCGATGCCCTGGCGACCGACACCCTCCCCGACCGACTTGACCCCACCGGCCCTACCTGGGACCCACTCCCCCGCCTCACCGAGCTCGCCGCCGGACCAGACCCGAGTGACGTGGTGGTGTTCCCGCTGGTGCACGGCCCTCTCGGCGAGGACGGCACCCTCCAGGGCCTCCTCGAGCTAGCCGACGTGCCCTACGTGGGTTCTGGGGTACTCAGCTCGGCCCTGGCCATGGACAAGTTGGCCGCCAAGGAGGTGCTAGCCCATCACGGCATCGCCCAGGCCCGTCATCGGGCTATCCACACCAATCAACTAACTGACCCAACATCGGACGGATTCAAGGCCATGGTGGTCGACCTTCTGAAGGACCTTGGACCCACGGTGTTCGTCAAGCCAGCCAATATGGGATCGTCGGTTGGAGTTTCCCGAGCGACCGACGAGACCAGCCTCGTCGACGCCCTGGCCACCGCCGCCCGCTACGACGAATGGCTGGTCGTCGAAGAGGCCATCACCGGTCGCGAGATTGAACTAGCGGTGCTCGGTGAACACCACCCCCAGGTTTCGGGCCCAGGAGAAATCCGACCGGGTGCCGAGTTCTATAGCTACGCCGACAAGTACGAGACAGACGGTGCCGAACTGGTCGTCGACCCCGACCTTCCTCCCGACGTTGCAGTGGGTTTCCAGGAGTTGGCGGCCAGGACCTACCTCGCCCTGCGATGTGCTGGCATGGCCCGGGTGGACTTCTTCCTGGCCGACGACGGTCGGATGCTGCTCAACGAGGTGAACACGATCCCCGGGTTCACCCCAATCTCGATGTATCCCCGGCTCTGGCAGGCTGCGGGCCTTTCCTACGCCGGGCTGATCGACCGCCTGGTCGACCTGGCCGTGGATCGCCACGCCCGTCGTCGTCGCGACACCGGACGATGACCGGCCCTCCAGCGGCGAGTTCTAGTGGCCGGCGGCCGGATCGAGCGAACGACGTAAGAATCTGAGCAATTCGCCCCGCCGCTGGACCACGGGTCGCAGGGTCGGACCCACCCCGGCAGCCCGCAACACCTCGATCTCAGTGGCCACCCCCACCACAGTCGAGTACGCGCTCAGCAACAGGAGTTGGGCATCAGTGCGGCGCATCCGCCCGGCTGCCATCTCATCTTCCATCCATCGTCGCGCCCGAGCCATCAAGGGCTCGAGATGGGTCCGCACCCGCACAGCGCCCGGTGAGTTCGGCCGACTCACCTCCCGAAGTAGCCCC
>JASLKB010000017.1:3275-25398 GCA_030747775.1 Acidimicrobiales bacterium
GTAGTACCGGCTGGTCCAACGCCAGACGGAACACCTCCCGCACCATGGCCTCGACCCGCTCCCAGTCGGTGCCGTCACCTGTTCGAAACTCCACCAGGACCCGTTCCAGTGCGGTAACCAACTCCCCGGCACACCGGTCAACTACGGAATCCAACAGGCGTCTCTTGGAGACAAAGTGGTAGAGGATCGTCTGCTTGCGAATACCCAGCCCAGCGGCTAGGTCGTCCAACGACGTACCGTCGTAGCCGGCGGTCCCAAACGACGCTAGAGCGGCATCTAGCACTAGTTCCCTGGTATCTCCCCGGGTCCCGGTCGTAGCCACACTGCTACCGTAGCCCTCTTCCTTACCATCTGGTAAGGAGGCCTGACCATCTGGTAGAAAACCCGGTGTGATTCCTGAGTCCCTAGCGGAACGGCGCATCGCCGTCACCGGAAGCACCGGCTTCCTGGGCACCGCTCTAGTTGAACGACTCCTGCGATCCGCCCCCGGCTGTGAGTTGGTCCTCATCGTTCGACCCGGACGCCGGGGCGCCACCCGTCGGGTTGAACGCGACATCTTCCGAAACGACGCCTTCGACGCCCTCCGAGACCAGCTCGGCCCGGACGGTTTCGCCGAAATGACCACGCGCCGGGTGACCGCTGTGGCCGGCGACGTGACCATCGACGGACTCGGCCTGGACGACGAAGGTCGAGCCGCGTTGGCCTCGTGTGACACCGTCATCCACTCGGCGGCCGCGGTGAGCTTCGACTCGCCGCTCGATCAGGCAGTAGAGGTCAACCTGCTGGGTCCCGTCCGGATCGTCGAGACACTGGCCGATCTGAGGGTGGCGCCCCATCTGGTGGCCGTCTCCACCTGCTACGTAGCCGGAAGCCGACGGGGAAGCGCCCCCGAGGAGCCCGTCGACGCCAGCCCGTTCTTCGTCGATGTCGACTGGCGCACCGAGGTTGAGGCTGCCCGACGAATCCGCCGCGATACCGAAACGGCCAGCCGTACCCCCGAGAGACTGGTCGGCTTTCGCGAACAGGCCCACCGAGAGCTGGGAGCGGCCGGCACCCCCGGCCTAGCTGCCAAGACCGAGCAACTCCGATCCCGTTGGGTGGACGACCACATGGCCGAGTCCGGCGTGGCTCGGGCCTCGTCGCTCGGCTTCCCCGACGCCTACGCCTACACCAAGGCCCTTGGCGAGATAGCCACGGCCGAGTCGGCGGGCGCCGTCCCGGTCAGCGTGGTCCGCCCCGCCATCATCGAGTCGGCCATTGCCGAACCCTCCCCCGGCTGGATTCGAGGGTTTCGGATGGCCGAGCCGGTCATCATCTCCTACGCCCGGGGTCTCCTGAAGGAGTTTCCCGGCGTCCCCGAAGGAACCATCGACGTCATCCCAGTTGACCTCGTAGTGGCCGCCATCTGCGCTGTGGCCGCCCGCGGCCCCCTAGATCCCGACGACGGGCCAGACATCATCCAGGTGGCCTCCGGCTCGGTCAATCCACTCCGCTACGGCAAGCTCGTGAACCTGGTACGCGAGTGGTTCACCGAGCATCCCATCTACGACGACATGGGCCAGCCCATCCCGGTACCCGAGTGGTCGTTCCCCGGCAGAGGCCGGGTCAAGAAGCAGTTGCAGCGAGCTGGCACGATGCTGGACCACGCCCAGAAGGTGTTCGACGTACTACCCGTGCGTGGTCGACAGGCTGAAGTCGGAGCCCGACTCGAGGAGCAACGCGAGCTGGTCCACCGGGCCGAGGGGTACGTCGACCTGTACGGGGCCTACGCCGAGTGCGAAGCCGTCTACGGACTGGATCGACTGCTGGCCCTGTGGGACCTGCTCGACGACGACGACCAGGCCGCGTTCTGCTTCGATCCCCGGGTCATCGACTGGGACGTGTATGCACCGGAGATCCACCTACCGTCGGTCGTCAAGGCTGGCCGGATACCCATGAAGCCTCCGGCCCGAGGTGGCGAGAGCCGTTCTTCTCGACTTCGACGCCAAATCCTGGCCCCCGAGCGCCACCTGGTCGCCTTTGACCTCGAGAACACACTCATCGCGTCCAACGTGGTGGCCAGCTACGCGTGGTTGGGGAGCCGCCGTCTCAACGGCCGTGACCGAGTCCGCTTCGTGGCCGGACTGGTCGCCGAGGTCCCAACGTTGCTGTCATTGGACAAGAAGGACCGCAGCGACTTCCTGCGGTACTTCTACCGCCGCTACGACGGTGCCCCGGTCGACCAGATCAGCATCGATGCCGCCGAGAAGTTCAGCGAACTCATACTGACCAAGTCCTTCCCGGCGGCCATCCGTCGAGTACGTGAACACCGGGCACTCGGCCACAGGACCCTGCTCATCACCGGGGCGCTGGACTTCGTGGTCGAACCATTCCGCCCCCTATTCGACGAAATCGTGTGTGCGAAACTGGGCGTCGTTGATGGCGCCTACGACGGCCAACTCACTGCCGTACCACCGACCGGAGAAGCTCGCTATCAGGCCCTCGTGGACCACGCTGCAGCTCACGATCTGGACCTTCGCGAGTCTGTGGCCTACGCCGACTCGGCAAGCGACCTCCCCATGCTCGAGGCCGTCGGTTTTCCGGTCGCCGTCAACCCGGAGACCCGCCTCGCCGGCATCGCCCGCAAACGGGGCTGGCTGATCGAAGACTTCCGCAAGTCTCCCGGAATGCACCGGAACCTGCTGCCCCTCGCCCCGAAACGAACCGTGGGGACCAGCAGATGAGAGCCGATCGATGAAAGCCCTGCAGTTCCGTCGGAACCTGCCTCGCTACGCGGCCGCCCGGATGGCCGGAAGCCTCACTCCCGGACGGGGAGCGGCGGCCGGTCCCCTGAAACTGGTCGACCTTGATGGACCCCAGGCACCGGGCCCCGACTGGGTGCAGGTCCGACCGCGCCTGTCGGGCATCTGCGGCTCGGACCTGGCCACCGTGGACGGCCGCTCGGCGCGCTACTTCGAGCCCCTCGTCTCGTTCCCTTTCATTCCCGGCCACGAGGTGGTCGGCGACCTCGCCGACGGCACCCGCGTGGTCCTCGAACCGGTCCTGGGATGCGTCAGCCGCAACCTCGACCCCACATGTCGGCCTTGTTCGAACGGACACCTCGGCAACTGCGAGCACACCTCGTTCGGGAGCCTGGAACCCGGTATCCAGACTGGATCCTGCCACGACACGGGCGGCGGCTGGTCCACGGCGTTCAGCGCCCACCCATCCCAACTCCACCCGATCCCCGACGTCCTTGACGATGAGGCGGCGGTGATGATCGAACCGACGGCCTGTGGCGTGCACGCCGCCCTGGCCGCTGAAGTGCCCGACGACGGCGTGGTGGCCGTGCTGGGTGCCGGCACTCTGGGCCTCGTCACCATGGCTGCCCTCCGGGCCTATACCGACTCCGGCACCGTGGTGGCAACGGCCCGCTACCCCGAACAACGACGTCAGGCCGCAACCCTGGGCGCCGACCAGGTGGTGGCCCCCGACGAGATCCGGCGGGCCGTCCGACGGATCACCGGTAGCCGGGCCATCGGTGCGCCAGGCCTCGATGAGACCCCCACCGAGGGAATCGTGGACCGTCTCACCGGCGGAGCCGACGTAGTCGTCGACTGCGTCGGATCCTCGACCAGCCTCACCGACGCCCTAGCCATCGTCCGGCCGCGCGGCCGCATCGTGCTGGTCGGCATGCCAGCCGAGGTCTCTCTCGAGTTGACCCCCCTCTGGCACCGGGAAATCGCCTTGGTAGGGGCCTACACCTACGGCATTGAGACGCTGCCTGACGGCACCGAGCGTCGTACCTTCGACCTGGCCTCCGAGCTGGTGACCGAGGCAAGTCTGGGATCGCTGGTCACCGCCACCTACCCACTGGCCCGCTACCGGGATGCCCTGGAGCACGCGGCATCTGCCGGCCGACGGGGAGCTACCAAGATCGCCTTTGACATGCGCGACGAGAAGGAGCGCCTCCTGTGACCGGACACCTCGCCCCACGCCCCGGCTTCGTCCTCGACGTCGACCGGAACAGCCCACCCATCGTTTTTCACCATGGGGAAGGCTTCCGCCTCGAGAAGCTGCCACCCGACCGCTCCCGGGTCATCTACCCGGCCGAACCGCTCGAGGGTCTGCCCGACCCAGATGGCGCCATACGTGAGGCTCTCCTCAACCCGATCGGCGAGTCCGACCCGCTGCCCGCCCTGCTTCGACCAGGCATGAAGCTCACCATCGCGTTCGACGACATCTCGCTACCGCTGCCCCCGATGCGGCGACCCGACATCCGCCAGCGGGTTATCGAGGCGGTGCTGGACCTGGCCGCGGAGGCCGGTGTCGACGACGTCCACCTGATCGCCGCGTTGGCCATCCATCGGCGTATGACCGAAGACGAGCTGCGCCACGCGGTGGGCGACCGGGTCTACGACGCCTTCGCTCCAGATGGGCGCCTCTACAACCACGACGCCGAGGACCCCGACGGGATGGTGGTTCTGGGCGAGACCCCGCACGGCGAGGATGTGCAGTTCAGCCGCCGGGCCGCTGAGAGTGACCTGGTCGTCTACGTGAATATCAACCTGGTTGCCATGGACGGTGGCCACAAGTCCACGGCGACGGGTTTGTCGGGCTACACCGGACTTCGCCATCACCACAACGTCCACACCATGCGGAACTCTCGATCCTTCATGGACCAGGAGAACTCTGCCCTCCACGCCTCGAACTGGCGGATGGGCAAGATCATCCGTGACGCAGGCGTGAAGATCTTCCAGATTGAGACAACGGTCAACAACGACACGTTCGGCCGGGAAGGCCCGTTGGCCCTGCTCCAGAAGCGGGAATGGGAGTGGTCAGCGCGAGACCGAATGCAGTTTCTGGGCATGAAGGCCGGCCTTGATGTCATGCCGACCAAGGCCAAGCGGAAGGTCTTCTCTTCGTGGCAGGCGCCCTACGCCCTGACCTCCGTGCAGGCCGGCGAGGTGGAGGCCGTCCACGAGGTCACCACCGAGAACGTGTACCGCCAACATCTCGTACCGGTGGAGGGCCAGACCGACATCCTGACCATGGGTATGCCCTATATCTGCCCATACAACGTCAATTCGATCATGAACCCGATCCTCGTGATGTGCCTCGGACTCGGGTACTTCTTCAACCTGTATCGAGGCCGGCCGCTAGTGCGCGAAGGCGGCGTTCTGATCATGAGCCACCCCACCCCGTGGGAGTTCAACCCGGTGCACCACCCGAGCTACATCGACTTCTTCGAGCAGGTGTTGGCCGACACCACCGATCCGGTCGAGATCGAGAAGAAGTACGAGAAGCAGTACGCCGAGGACGAGTGGTACATCCACCTCTACCGGAACTCCTACGCCTACCACGGCGTCCACCCGTTCTACATGTGGTACTGGGGCAGCCATGCCTTGCAGCATCTAGGTCGAGTCATCATCGTCGGCGGCGATCCAGCCGCTGTGCGACGCATGGGCTTTCAGGTGGCGTCCACCCTCCAGGACGCCCTCGAGATGGCCTCCGACGTGGTCGGTCCGCAGCCAACGATCACCCACATGAAGAACCCGCCCATCCTGATGGCAGACGTGACCTGACCAATGGAGGTGGTCGTGTGATTTCTGTGCCTCGTTCGGTAGCCAGGGCCCGATCGATCGCTGGCGGGCTCGGCTTCCCATGGCGTGCCGCACCCGTGCCCACCGGGATCGAACCGAGTAGCCCGCGCCACCCTCTGGGGGCGGACTACGACACGTCTTGGGCCCGGCGCTACCCGGCCCGTGTGGTCCGGGCCGCCATCCTCGAATCGGTGATGCGTCCAACCATGGCCGTGATTGCCTCACCGGCCCGACGTGGTCTGGACCGTCTTGACGACGTGGACGGCCCTGTGGTGTTTGTGGCCAACCACCACAGCCACGCCGACACTCCCCTGCTGCTGACATCCATCCCGGAACCATGGCGACACCAGATCGTGGTGGGTGCAGCGGCCGACTACTTCTTTAGTAACCGAGTCGCTGGAGCGGTCTCGGCATTGGCCATTGGCGCGGTCCCAATCGAACGTACGAAGGTGGGTCGCAAGTCGGCCGACATGGCCCGAGACCTCATCGGCGAAGGATGGTCCATGCTTCTATATCCGGAGGGTGGTCGCAGTCCCGACGGCTGGGGCCAGGAGTTCCGGGGCGGTGCCGCCTACCTGGCCATCCGCTGCAACGTGCCGGTTGTACCGATCCATCTGCAGGGAACGGGCCGGATCCTGCGAAAGGGTCGGACGCTGCCCCGCCCGTCACGGACCACGGTCACGTTCGGCGACCCGTTGACAGCTGGGCATGATGAGAACGCCCGCTCGTTCGCCGCCCGTCTGCAAGCCGCAGTGGCCGCCCTCGGCGACGAGGCCACGTCGGACTGGTACCAGGCCCGCCTACGGGCACACGCTGGCACCTCGCCCGGGCTCACCGGACCGGACGTCGGGGCCTGGCGACGAGCCTGGGCCCTAGGCGACCGAGACCGCCGGTCACTCCGGCGACGTCGTCGGTGGCCCGCTCTCTGACCTCCAGGAAACCCCAGAACTTTCGTATTCTTTTGGACCTACGGGCCTGATGGGCGACTGATTGCATCGGTACGCTCGGAACATCAACGAATTTATGGCCACCATCACCCCCGGTACTACCCCTCATCTCTCGAATCCCGCCGCCCAGATCAGCCAGTCGGTACCCACCGACACCTCGCATGGAGACCCCCCATGACCGTCGCCGCATCCACCCCCATAGAGTTAATCCAAGGCGTCTACAGCACGCTCGACGAGCGGGTGGCCATAGGCCGTAACCGACTCGGTCGGGCCCTCACGCTGGCCGAAAAGGTGCTCGTCAACCATCTTGACGACCCCGAGAAGGCAGGCCTCCAGCGAGGCGTTTCCTACGTCGATCTAAGGCCCGACCGGGTAGCGATGCAGGACGCCACTGCCCAGATGGCTTGGCTGCAGTTCATGACCGCAGGCCTCGAAGAAGTTCGGGTCCCCACCACCACCCACTGCGATCACCTCATCGAAGCTCGAGACGACGGCAAGCGTGATCTGGCGGCCGCCGTGGACGGCAACCGTGAGGTCTACGACTTCTTGGCCTCTGTGTGCGCCCGCTACGGCGCCGGGTTCTGGAAGCCGGGCTCGGGAATCATCCACCAAGTAGTGCTGGAGCAATACGCGTTCCCCGGCGGGATGATGATCGGCACCGACAGCCACACCCCCAATGCTGGTGGCGCCGGAATGGTGGCTGTGGGCGTGGGTGGCGCCGATGCCGTCGACGTCATGACTGGGTTTCCGTGGAACGTACGCTGGCCGAAGCTAATAGGCGTCCACCTGACCGGCGAGTTGAACGGTTGGGCTGCCCCCAAGGACGTCATCTTGAAGGTGGCAGACATCCTCACCGTGAAGGGCGGTACCGGTGCCATTGTCGAGTACTTCGGTCCTGGTGCCCGCAGCCTGTCGGCTACCGGTAAGGCCACCATCTGCAACATGGGTGCGGAGATCGGTGCCACCAC
Source organism: Acidimicrobiales bacterium (assembly GCA_030747775.1). Classification (GTDB taxonomy): domain Bacteria; phylum Actinomycetota; class Acidimicrobiia; order Acidimicrobiales; family MedAcidi-G1; genus UBA9410. The sequence continues at coordinate 10,773 of JASLKB010000017.1, forward strand.
GTCGCTGTTCGCCTACGACGACGCCATCGGTCGCTACCTCGAGTCGACAGGCCGAGAGGCGGTTGCCGACGCGGCCAACGCCGTGGCCCACCACCTGAGGGCCGACGACGAGGTCGAGGCGAACCCCGGTGACTACTTCGATCGGATCATCGAGATCAACCTGTCCACGCTGTCTCCGCACATCAACGGGCCACACACCCCCGACCTGGCCCGTCCGGTCGCCGACCTGGGGGACGAGGCCGAACGAGAGGGTTGGCCGCTTGCAGTCAGCGCCGGGCTCATCGGCTCGTGCACCAACTCCAGTTACGAAGACATCACCCGGGCGGCCAGCATCGCCCGCGATGCGGTGGCCAAGGGCCTGACGGCCAAGGCGCCGCTGCTGGTCACCCCGGGTTCTGAGCAGGTTCGCGCCACCATCGAGCGTGACGGCCTGCTGGCCGATTTTGAGGCGCTGGGTGCCCAGGTGCTGGCCAATGCCTGCGGACCCTGCATCGGCCAGTGGGACCGCCAAGACCTCGACGACGGCATCCCCAACTCCATCGTCACCAGCTACAACCGGAACTTCCCCAAGCGCAACGACGGCTATGCCACCACGCACGCCTTCGTGACTTCTCCGGAGACGGTGATCGCCCTGACCATCGCCGGACGCCTGGACTTCGACCCATCCAAGGACACACTGCTCAATGACGTCGGAGAGGAAGTCCGCTTGATGGTGGGCGCCGGCGAAGAACTTCCGGCTGCCGGTTTCGATCCGGGCAAGGAGACCTTCCAGGCGCCACCAGCAGACGGCTCAAGTGTCGAGGTGACCATCTCGCCATCTAGCGATCGCCTACAAGTGCTAACCCCGTTTCCTGCCTGGGATGGCAGCGACTTGACCGACCTGAGGGTCCTCGTTAAGGCGCAGGGCAAGTGCACCACGGACCACATCTCGATGGCCGGCCCCTGGTTGAAGTACCGGGGCCACCTGGAGAACATCTCCGGGAACGTCTACATGGGTGCCGTGAACGCCTTCACCGGCGAGGTCGGCGCCGGCTGGGACGCCACTGACGGCGAAACCCGGACCTACCCGGAGATTGCCCGGCGCTACCACGAGGCCGGCATGGCTTGGGCGGCCATCGGTGACGAGAACATGGGCGAGGGGTCGTCACGCGAACACGCGGCAATGGAGCCACGCTTCCGGGGCGCCAGGGTCGTCATCGCCCGCTCGTTCGCCCGTATCCACGAGACCAACCTGAAAAAGCAGGGCGTCCTTCCGTTGACCTTCGCCAACCCGGCCGACTACGACCTGATCGGTGCCCAGGACCGAATCTCTGTGGTCGGGTTGGCTGATCTGGCACCCGACCTACCAGTAACCGTTGTCGTCACAGCGCCGGACGGGACCGAGACCAGGATCGTGGGAGAGCACACCTACTCAGCCGACCAGATCGAGTGGTTTAGAGCCGGCAGCGCGCTGAACCTCATCCGGGAGCGCTCCGGCAACTGACCCGGCTGTCAGGGATCACTCTCCGTCAAGTATGAGCTGGGCATCGACGGTGACTTCACCCGTCCATGCCCATAGCAACACGCACGTCTCATCACCAAATAGTTGAGCGTGGCGCTCCCAAGGCTCGTGATGCACCGATTCCCCCACGCACTTGGACTCCCAAGGGCCGTCTCCTCGTTGAAAGCTGGCTGCCCCGTGGAGCACGTGGTACGTCTCTTCAGCCGGATGCTTGTGGCGGGGATAGTGCAGCCCGGCACCCCAGATGCCGAGACCCGCGCTCACCACTGATGACTCCACCAGCCCACTACGGCCGATGACCCGCACATAGCCGTAGTTGTCGATGTAGTGCTGCGAGAGGGTCGCCCGATACGCCGGTGTCTGGACCCAGCGCAGCACCGGTCCCGCTGCAGCGAAGGCTCGTAGCACCGGGCCGACACCCTGCACGCCACTCCGAAGGTCGATCTCTTCGAGCAAACATGCCACTGGAAGGTGGACGGGGTCGGGCGCAGCCAGGCCTCCGCCCTCCAGGGCGTCGGTCAGGTGCCTGCCGACCTCGGCCAGCATCGAAAAGCGCTCGGCATCCGGATGGCCGTTGTAGAAGCCGGCCAGAGCGGCTACCAAGTCTCGGCGCAGCACACCGATTGGGTCTCGAGACAAGTCTCGCCAGTCAGATTCGGCGGAGTCGGTAGCCCCGATTGCGGGCCTCAGCCAGCGAGTCCGGTCCGAAGCACAGGAATCGTTCGCTGGCTACCAACTCGTCAAGCACCACGGTCATGGTCTCTTGGTCACCCACCTCGTCCAGGTCATAGACCTGCTGGGTGCGCTTGTCGCCAATGAAGCGCTGATGAGCAAAAGCCGACGGTCGGTCCATCGTCCCGACGCTAGCCCCAGGACGCGACTGGGGGCGTGCCCCAAAGGGCACGCCCCCACGTCATTTCGCTCGATTGCGGGTTCATCTGGAGTTCTCGAGGTGACCATTCATGCCGGCGGGGACCAGTGCCGGCGGTCAAGTCCCGAGGGCGGGTCGGCGTGGATTTCGCCGAGTGGTCCAGCGCCGCTCAGCGGCCGCCCACCTCCGAAGTCCCACATCGTTTATTGGAAGAACTGCTATTGATCTGGACCACCTCCCTTCTTCGGTACTACCGACAGTACGCCGCCGATGAAGCCGTGTCACAGACCGCGGTCCAGACAGTACGAATCCGTACCGCAGGACTAGCATCTCCGTATGTCCCACCCACCCGTCGAGGATCAGCCCCCACCGACCACGGTCTTTCCCGCCCGGGCCATCCATACGCTCGACCTCACGGTCCCTTCAGGTTCGGCGATCGCAGTCAAGGACGGTCGATTCCTGGCCCTCGGCAAAACCGACGAACTAGTCGATGTGTACGGGGGCACCGTCGACCACTCCCTAGCCGACAAGGTGCTCTTGCCGGGCTTCGTTGAGGCCCACAGCCATAAGGACACCGGGGGGATCTGGCAGTTCACCTACGTGGGCTTCGAAGCCCGACGAGGGCCAAATGGCCGCCTCTGGCGCGGATGCACCACCTTTGACGCTGTGGTCGACCGCCTCCGGGAAGCCGACCGCCTACTCGACGACCCCGGCGAACCCCTACTGGCCTGGGGCCTGGACCCGATCTTCTGGCCGGGCGAACGCTTCGATCGCCGACAACTCGACGCAGTGTCCACCACCCGCCGGATATTTGTGGCCCACTCCAACATGCACCTGGCCACCGTCAATTCGGCCCTCATGGAACAGGAGGGCATAGACCCGGACACCGTGGCCGAAGGCGTCCCCAAAGACGACTCGGGCTGGCCCACTGGCGAACTTCAGGAGTTCCCGGCCATGGCGCTAGCCGGCCAGACCTTCCGGTCGTTCTTCGGTCGAACCCAATCCGACGAATCGGTCCTCATGTTTGGACAAGCCGCCCGCAACGTGGGCGTCACTACCGTTGCCGACCTCGGTACGTCCAACCTGTTGGACGAAGCCGTCGTCCAACAGTGGATCGACATCGCCGACGAAACCTTCCCCATGCGGGCAGCCATGTTCCATGGAGCCCTGATGAGTGCGCCGGACGGCGACGAGGCCTGCGCTGCGGCCATGGTCGACCTGAAGCGGAGATCCACCGACCGTGTCCGCTTCGGCAACGTCAAGCTCCTGATGGACGGATCCATTCAGGGTGGCACGGCCCGCCTCCGGTGGCCCGGCTACCTGCACGGTGGCCCCAACGGCATCTGGCTGATCGCCCCTGAGCAGGCCGCCGAGCGCATCGGTCCGTATCACCGGGCCGGCCTGCTAGTACACACCCACGCCAACGGCGACCAGGCCGTCGACGCCCTCCTGGACGCCTTCGACCAGGTTCAGACCGCTAACCCACTGCCGGACCATCGCCACACCATCCAGCACTGCCAGATGACCACCCCGGGCCAGTACCGACGAATGAAGGCCCTTGGCATGTGCGCAAACGTGTTCTCCAACCACACCTGGTTCTGGGGTGACCAGCACCGTGCCATCACCGTCGGCCCGGACCGGGCGGCCCGCATGAACGCCGCCCGGACAGCCCTCGATATCGGCGTCCCCCTGTCGATGCACTCCGACTCACCGGTCACCCCATTGGGGCCTTTGCACGTGGCATGGGCCGCCATCAACCGTCAGACTCCCAAGGGCGAGATCATGGGTGAACACGAGCGGGTCACCGTGGCCGAGGCGATGCACGCAGTCACCATGGGCGCGGCCTGGCAACTTCGAATGGACGACGTGATCGGATCCATCACCCCCCAGAAGTTCGCTGACTGCGCGGTATTGGAGGCCGATCCCTTCGAGGTCGACCCAGCGGAACTCCGGGACATCCCGGTCTGGGGAACCATGAGCGGCGGCGTGCTCCACCAAGGATCCCCGCAGACGGACGCATGACCCCCGGATCAGTGCGTCTGCCACTCACCGTCATAGGTGGCTACCTGGGCGCCGGCAAGACCACCTTGTTGAACCACCTGCTGGCCAACCCCGACGGCCAGCGCATCGCTGTGCTTGTAAATGATTTCGGCGAAATCGACATCGACGGCCGCCTCCTGGATTCAGCCACTGACCATGTCCTCCGGCTGGCCAACGGCTGTATCTGCTGCTCCGTGGCCGACAACTTCGCCGAGACGCTAGAGACTGTTCGTGGCTTCGCCGAGTGCATCGACCGGGTGGTCGTAGAGGTGAGCGGCGTCGGCCAGCCACACAAAGTTTCCCAGTGGGGACACTCCCCGGGATTCAGCCCCGATGGGGTCGTGGTCCTGGTCGACCCCTTGTCGATTCTCAACCGGGCCGTCGACCCCTACGTCGGCGACACGGTCGTTGCCCAGGTGGCCCAGGCCGACCTGGTGGTGATCAGCCGGACTGACTTGGCCAGTGTCGACGAACTGGAAGCCACGGAGGCCTGGCTAGACGGTGTAACCGGCGCCACGGTCCTGCGGGCGCCCCTCCCCACAGCAGTACTGCTGGGACCAGCATTTCGACCACTGGACCTCGACCACTTCCCGCCCGCTAGAAAGGTCAACCACGGTTCCGTTGCGGGTGGGCCGCAGCACGCTGATCACGTGACCATCTCCCGACGGCTCGACGGGCCCATCAGTCGGCCTTCGATCGAGACCTGGGCCCAATCTCGTCCGGGCGGCGTTGTCCGAGCCAAGGGTTTGGTCCGGGTCAACGACCGGCCCAACGATCGCACCGTCCTCCAGATCTGTGGGTCATCCACCATGGTGTCGGTCGACGGTCCGTGGGACGACGGCGAGGACGCCGTGGTAGCCATTGCCCTGCCCGGCACTCCTCGGGCGGCACTGGTCAAGTGGTTGAACCTGCTGCGGTGACCCGAAATATCGCTAACCCGAAAGGTTGACCTGACGAGTTCCGGCCTCAACTGCCAAGCGGTCGGCCTCGTCGTTCCACCGGTCACCGGAGTGGCCCTTCACCCAACGGAAATCGACGTTTCCGCGTGCCTGCACCGCTTCGACGAGCGGCTCCCATAGATCACGGTTGGCCACCGGCTCCTTCTTGGCGTTGACCCAGCCCTTCCGCAGCCACTTCTCCCACCAGCCATCCCTGAAGCAGTACACGACGTACGTCGAGTCACTCACGACCAGTAGCGGTCCCGGGAAGGCCCGCACCGCCTCCAGCGTCGCCGTCAACTCCATCCGCTGATTGGTGGTCTGAGGCTCCGACCCGGCGGCGTAGGGCCCGTCGGGCACCACCCACGCCCAACCACCCGGGCCGGGATTTCCTGAACAGGCACCATCGGTGTAGGCGACGGTCACCGGAGCCGTCGAGCCGTCACCCCGCACCACTAGATCGTCCCCAACACCACCGGGCGGGTCGAACAGTCGATCGGGGCCAGACACGACCAGCGACCCTACCGATGCACCCCTTACCGAAGCGCGGACCGAGTCCGCGTGAGAAACTCCACCTGTGATCGACGGCTTCATCAACCAACTCCCCGACGGCGATCCCGACGAGACACGGGAGTGGATCGACTCGTTCGACGCCTTGGTCGATCAGGCGGGCCGGCGGCGCGGACGGTTCATGCTGGCCAAACTCTTGGAGAGGGCCGGCGAACTCAACGTCGGCCACGCGCCGCCGACCTGGACCCCGTACGTCAACACCATCGCCACTGACGACCAGCCGTGGTTCCCGGGAGACGAACACATCGAACGACGCATCCGGGCCTTCATCCGGTGGAACGCCGCGGCCATGGTCATCAACGCCAACAAGACAGCCGACGGCATCGGCGGCCACCTTTCGACGTTCGCCTCCTCCGCGTCGCTGTACGAAGTGGGGTTCAACTGGTTCTTCCGAGGCAAAGACGACGGCCGCCCAGGTGACCACGTCTACTTCCAGGGCCACGCAGCCCCCGGGGTGTACGCCCGGGCCTATCTGGAACGCCGTCTTGAGGACCACCACCTCGACCGGTTCCGCATGGAGATTGGGGGCGGTGGCTTGTCCAGCTATCCGCACCCCCGCCTCATGCCGGACTTCTGGGAGTTCCCCACCGTGTCGATGGGGCTCGGGCCAATCAACTCCATCTACCACGCGCGGTTCAACAGGTACCTCCAGAGCCGACGCATCGACGACACGTCGGATTGTCGGGTGTTCAGCTTCCTGGGGGACGGCGAGTGCGACGAACCCGAGACCCTGGGGGCCATCTCACTGGCCGGGCGATCCGGCCTCGGGAACCTCGTCTGGATCGTCAACTGCAACCTCCAGCGGCTCGACGGACCGGTCCGTGGTAACGGCCAAATCATTCAGGAACTAGAAGGCGTGTTCCGAGGCGCCGGCTGGAACGTCATCAAGGTGATCTGGGGGTCAGAATGGGACGAGCTGATCAGCGCCGACGTCGACGGGATTCTGCTCAACAAGTTCAACTCCACCGTCGACGGCGAGTACCAGCGCCTCGCCGTGGAGGGTGGCGACTACGTCCGGGAAAACTTCTTCGGCCCCGATCCACGGCTAAGAGCCATGGTCGACCACCTGTCCGACGAGCAGTTGGCTGACCTTCCTCGTGGAGGCCACGACTATCAGAAGGTCTACGCCGCCTACCGCAACGCAACCGAGGAGAACGATGCCCCGACGGTGATCCTCGCCAAGACCATCAAGGGCTGGACCCTCGGCGAGGGCTTCGAGGCCCGTAACGCCACCCACCAGATCAAGAAGATGACGACCAACGAACTGCTCGCCCTTCGCGAACGCCTACACCTCGAAGACGAGATTCCCGAGTCGGCACTGACCGGCGACCGGGCGCCCTACTACCGGCCCGACGAAGACAGCCCCGAGCACGAGTACATGGTGCAGCGTCGGAGGGCCCTCGGCGGCTCGATCCCCAAACGTCGGATCCGGGATCGCCGCCCCCTGGCCATGCCCGATCCATCAGTGTTCGCTGGCCTAGCCAAGGGGTCCGAGGGTCGAGCGGTGTCGACCACCATGGCCATGACCACCCTGCTACGCGACCTCATGCGCGACGAGGCGTTCGGCCCCCGTGTAGTTCCGATCGTCCCCGACGAGGCTCGAACGTTCGGTATGGACTCGCTGTTTCGGGAGTTCGGCATCTACGCCCCGTTCGGCCAGCTCTATGAGCCGGTAGATCACGAACTGCTGCTGTCCTACAGCGAGAGCACCGACGGCCAGCTCATTGAGGAAGGCATAACCGAATGCGGCTCGATGTCCAGTTTCATCGCTGCAGGCACCAGCTACGCCAATCTCGGCGTCCCGATGGTGCCGTTCTACACCTTCTATTCGATGTTCGGCTTCCAACGAGTTGGCGATTCCATCTGGTCCGCTGCTGACTCCCGGGCCCGAGGCTTCCTGTTGGGTGCTACGGCCGGGCGGACCACGCTGGCCGGCGAGGGCCTGCAACACCAGGACGGCCACAGCCTGCTGCTAGCCACCTCCGTCCCGGCCTGCCAGGCCTTCGACCCGGCATTCGCCTACGAACTGGGCGCCATCATCGACGACGGCCTGAGCCGCATGTACGGCCACGAGAACTCCCATCGGAACGAAGACGTCTTCTACTACGTCACGATCTACAACGAGCCGTACGAGATGCCGCCACAGCCGGACCACGTAACCGACGCCGACGTGGTCCGTGGGCTCTACCTCTGGGCAGATGCACCCGACGACGAGGACGCTACGAGTCGGGCCACCCTGCTGTTCTCCGGTTCAGCACAGGGGGCAGCCCGCGAGGCTGCCGCCGAGCTGACCGACCGGTGGGGCGTGGCCGTCGACCTTTGGAGCGCCACGTCCTACAAACGGCTTCGCGAAGAGGCTCTGGCCGTGGAGCGAAGAAATCGCCTCCACCCACTGGACGCCGCGGAGGTCCCGCTGGTCACCCGGTTACTGGCCGACGGTGAAGGACCAGTGGTGGCCGTCTCGGACTATCAGAAGCTGGTGCCCGGCCAGGTAGCCCGCTGGGTCCCGCGTCCGTACCACACCCTCGGCACCGACGGCTTCGGACGCAGCGACACGCGCGACGCTCTTCGCCGATTCTTCGAGGTGGACACCGGCCACGTGGTGGTCGCCGTCCTCCACGCCCTATCCCGCGAGGGGACTATCGACCCGACAGTGGTAGCCGAGGCCATAGCCCATCACGGGCTGAACACCGAGATCGCCGATCCGGGTCGTGCTGACACGGTGCCAGAACCTGGACACAGCGTCGGCCACGAGGACTGATCCGCCCGCCCCGCGCTCCGGCCAGTAGGTTGCGGTGATGACCGCTGGAACGGGCACCTTGGCCATCACCGGAGACGAGGCAGCCGACCGACTACTGAACACCGATCCGCTGGCCCTGCTCGTCGGGATGCTGCTTGACCAGCAGGTGCCCATGGAGTGGGCCTTCAAGGGGCCGGCCACTCTGGTCGACCGACTTGGTCACCTTGAAGTGGCGGCGGTCGCCGAGATGGATCCGGAGGCGTTCCTCGAGGCGTGCAGCACCAAGCCAGCAATCCACCGGTTCCCGCGATCCATGGCTGGCCGGATCCAAGACCTGTGCCGCCATATCATCGACCATCACAGCGGGGACCCGGCCGAGGTGTGGACGGGCGCGGCCGACGGTTCCGATCTGGCGAAACGACTTCAGGCGCTCCCGGGCTACGGCGCCGAGAAGACAAAAATCTTCGTGGCAATCCTGGCCAAGCGCATGGGCCACCGTCCCGATGGCTGGGAGGTGGCCGCCGGACCGTTCGCCGACGATGTGCCCCGCTCTGTGGCTGACATCGACGGACCCGAGGCATTGGCCACCGTGCGTGCCTGGAAGAAGGCTCAAAAGGCCGCCGGGAAGACCAAGCAGCAATAGCGGCCGGACACCAGTGGACGACCAATCGAACCACCGGTCTCAAAGGCGGAGGGTCCCCCGCTGTGCGGCCTCCAGGTACCAGCGGTAGGTGTCGGCTAGGCCATCAGCCAGCGAAGTGGTAGCCGTCCAACCCAGGTCGGTCAACCGGGACACGTCCAGCACCTTGCGGGGCATGCCGTCCGGCCGACTGGTGTCAAAGACCAGCTTCCCCTCGGGATACACCAGGTCCCTGACCGTCTCAGCCAACTCCCGGATCGTGAGGTCGACGCCCGTCCCCACGTTCACGTGACCAGCCTCGGAGTACCGGTCCATCAGGAATAGGCATGCGTCAGCTAGGTCGTCCACGTGTAGGAATTCCCTGCGAGCAGTACCGGTCCCCCAAACAGTGACCGAGCCGTCGCCTGCCTCCCGAGCCTCGTGGAACCGACGCATCAGTGCTGGCAGCACGTGGCCGCCCTCCAGGTCGAAGTTGTCGCCCGGCCCGTAAAGGTTGGTCGGCATGGCCGAAATGAAGTCGTCGCCGTACTGGCGCCGATAGGTCTCGCACAGCTTGATGCCGGCGATCTTGGCCAAGGCATACCCTTCGTTGGTGGGTTCCAACGGTCCGGCCAGCAGTGCCTCCTCGGTGATCGGTTGGTCAGCGTGACGCGGATAGATGCAAGAACTCCCCAGGTACAGGAGCTTTTCCACCCCTGTCCGGTGAGCGGCCTGAACCACCGTGGAGTGGATCATCAGGTTGTCGTAGAGGAACTCGGCCGGCCTGGTGCTGTTGGCGTGGATGCCACCAACCGTGCCGGCCACCAGAAACACGTACCGAGGTCGCTCTGCGTCGAACCAGACGTCGACCGCCGCCTGGTCCCGGAGGTCCAGGGCATCACGACCCACGGTTCGTAGGTCCGCAAAACCGTCGGCCTCCAGCCGGCGGACGATGGCCGATCCCACAAGACCACCGTGCCCGGCGACGAATACAGGAGCTTGACGGTCGATCATGGGCCGACGCTAGCCCCGGTCGGGATTCCCTTCGGGGCGCCCAATCTGCTCAACCTGCACCCCGAACGCGCCAATCTCGGCAAGATAGGCCCCCATGAGCTCGGCCGCCATGGCGACCGACGCTGCATCCAATGGTTCATCCCGCTGCGTGGCACGGGCCACCACGTGCTCCAAAACCGTGTCGAGCGAGGCGGTCGCCTGGTTGGATGCACCACCGGACCCGGTAACGGGCTCGTGGGCCGCGTCGCCCAGTTCTTGTCCATGTTCGGTGGCCAAGCCGGCTTCGTCGAAGACCTCCAGATACCAGCCCACCACAAACACCACATCGTCGAGGCTGAGTTGTCCGGCTGCCTCCTCTGGTAGCCGCTCGGCGATCCAATCGGCCGCGTCGTCGACTTCTAGCACCGCGGGTCGCAAAGTCCCGCCTAGCCGGCCGACCGCTGAACCCACCGCCACCAAGGCGATGCCGACGACCATGAGCGTGCCAAGTCCGAGGAAGAGCCAGGTCATGGTCGGATCATTTCTGGCCGAACCCGACGACCGGGATCGGCAATATCAGATCCCGATGCGCTGGGCCAGCAGTTCTCGATGGTACGTCGGGTCGCCGAACAACAACTCGGAACTCTTAGCCCGCTTGAAGTACAGGTGGGCCGGGTGTTCCCAGGTGAATCCGATCCCGCCGTGGATCTGGATGTTCTCGGCCGTGGTGTGAAAGTAAGCCTCTGAGCAGTAGGCCTTGGCCAGTGAGGCCACCGAAGGCAGTTCGTCGTTCAGCTCGGCCGCGCACCAGCCGGCGTAATAGGCGGCCGACTTGGCCGATTCGACCTCGAGCAGCATGTCAGCGCACTTGTGCTTGATGGCCTGGAACGATCCGATTGGACGACCGAACTGGACTCGGTCCTTGGCGTACTGCACGGCGGTATCCAGGCAGACCTGGGCACCACCCACCTGTTCGGCAGCCAGAGCCACCGCGGCGAGGTCCAGTACCCGTTCCAGTACTGACCAGCTCTCGCCTTCGGCGCCGACCAGCGTGGCCGAAACCCCGTCGAAGTCGAGGCGTGCCTGCTTGCGGGTCATGTCCATGGTGGCCAGCGCCGTACGAGTAAGGCCTTCAGCGTCACCCGCCACCTGGAACAGGGACACGCCACCGGCGGTCCGGGCGGCCACCAGCACCAGGTCGGCGATGTGGCCGTCCAGGACGTACATCTTGGAACCCGACAGGGTCCAGCCGTCACCGTCAGCCGCGGCCTCCATGGTGATACCACCCTCGTCCCACCGGCCACTCTCCTCGGTGAAGGCCAACGTGGCAATGGTCTCGCCTGAGGCGATCCCGGGCAGCAGGGCCGATGCGGCCGTCTCGTCACCAGCATGGATCAACGTGTTAGCGGCCAACACAACCGTGGAGAAGAACGGGGCGCAGAGTAGAGCCCGACCCATCTCCTCCAGCACGACAATGAGCTCCACGTAGCCGAAGCCCTGGCCGCCGTACTCCTCAGGGATGATGAGGCTCTGCAGGCCGAGCTGCTCGGCCATCATCGACCAGGTCTCGGCGTCATAGCCGGCGTCGGTCTCCATGAGTTCGCGAACGGTGGTTTCCGGCGAGTAGTTCTCGAGGAATTGGCGGACGAACTCCCGCAGCGTTTCCTGCTCCTCGCTGAATGCGAAGTTCATGTGGGTACTCCCTGCTCGTTGCCGCCGCACGATGGGCTGTGGCGTGACTCGTCTGGCGGTCCGAGGGCCGCTCCGTTGGCATGGTTCTACCAGCCGACCCTCACCGAGACGACATCGGGCATGGGGCGCAGTCGCGAGGCGCTGCTGCCATGATGTCGCTATGGATACCGCCCCCAGGTCCCCACATGCCGGGCCGTGCGCCCATCAGGACCACCCCCGACCCGCTGTGCCCGGGGTGGCCCTCCACTGGTGCGACGAACAGGCTGAAATCCACCGGATCGTGGTCGGCGACTACGAGAACAACGTGTTCGTGTTGCGCTGCCGACAGACCGGCGAGTCGACCCTGATCGACGCCGCCAACGAGCACGACAAACTCCTAGAGCTCTGCCGGGCATTGGATGTCCGATCGGTGCTGGAGACCCATGGTCACTGGGACCACATCCAAGCCGTGCCCGAGGTGCGGGAAGCCGGTTACAGGGTGGCCGTAACGGCCGAGGATGCGGAGATGCTCCCCAGCTACGACGACGTCTTGGAGGACGAGTCAGTGCTAGAGGTCGGACGACTGCGGCTGCATACCATCTGTACGCCGGGCCACACCCCCGGATCCATCTGCTTCCGGTTGGAGGGGTCCCCCATCCTGTTCAGCGGAGACACCCTGTTCCCGGGCGGACCGGGTGCCACGTCCTTTGAGGGGGGCGACTTCGAAACCATCATCGGGTCCATTGACCGACGCCTGTTCGCCCCGCTCCCCCCAGAGACGATCGTCATGCCGGGACACGGGTCAGACACCACCATCGGGGCCGAGCAGCCAAGCCTTGACGAGTGGATGGCCCGCGGCTGGTAGTCCCTGCCGCTATTCGGATTACCACTATCTCCATAGTGGTAATCCGGGCGCCCTCCTAGACTCGGATCGTGAGCACACCCGGGGCCGCCGAGGCCCCCCTCTTCGAAGTTCGGGATCTCCACGTGTCGACGTCCGACGACGTAGAGATCCTGCGGGGCGTCGACCTTGTGGTCCGGCCCGGCGAGGTCCACGCCCTCATGGGTCCTAATGGCTCCGGCAAGTCCACTCTGGCGTCGGTCCTGCTGGGCAGCCCCGAGTACGTGGTGACCAGCGGATCGGTGCGGTTCCGGGACGACGAGATCACCGACTGGTCCGCCGACGTGCGGGGCCGGGCGGGCATCTTCCTAGCCTTCCAGTACCCCATGGAGATTGCCGGCGTGTCGGTCATTAACTTCCTCCGCCAGGCCCTCTCGGCCCGCAAGGGCCTCGACCTGTCGGTGCTCGAGTTGCGGCTGTCGATCATGGACTGGATGGATCGACTCGGCATGGATCCGTCGTTCGCTGACCGCCACGTCAACGAAGGCTTCTCCGGCGGCGAGAAGAAGCGCAACGAGATCCTCCAAATGGCCATCCTGGAACCCGAAATGGCGATCCTCGACGAGACCGATTCAGGCCTGGACATCGATGCACTCCAGGTGGTGGCCGACGGCGTAACCGAGGTCCGGCGTGACCGCCCGGAACTGGGTGTACTGGCCATCACCCATTACCAGCGACTGCTCCACCGACTCCACCCGGACGTGGTGCACATCCTCGTGGATGGCCGCATCGTCGAGCGGGGTGGCCCGGATCTAGCCGGTCGCCTCGAGGCCGAGGGCTACGACGCGTTCCGCCCTGCAGAGTCCACGGTCGGGACCTGAACTAGGAACTCACGTGTCTGCCGCCGCAACATTGGACGTCGCCGCCCTCAAGGCCGAGTTCCCGCTGCTACAGCGGGAGGTCCATGGCCGCCCCATCGTCTATCTGGACTCAGCTGCCACATCCCAGAAGCCGCAGTCAGTCCTAGACGCCATGGACCGCTACTACGCCGAGATCAACGCCAACGTCCACCGCGGGGCGTACCACATCGCTGAGCGGTCCACGACGGCCATGGAGGACGCCCGAGGCGCTCTCGCCCACTTCTTGGGCGCCTCGTCGGCCGAAGAGGTGGTGTTCACCAAGAACGCCACTGAGGCCATCAACCTGGTCGCCCACTCGTGGGGACGGACCAACCTGGCTGAGGGCGACGCGGTGCTGCTCACCATGTTGGAGCACCATGCCAACATCGTCCCTTGGCAGCAACTGGCCGCCGAGCGGGGCGTAGAGGTGCGTTGGATACCGGTCGACGCCGACGGTCGTCTCCACCTGTCCGACCTTGACGCCCTGCTGGACGGTGTGCGACTACTGGCTATCACAGCGGCGTCCAATGTCACCGGGGCACTACCGCCCGTCCGTCACCTGGCTGACGCTGCCCATTCCGTGGGGGCCAGCGTGCTGGTCGACGCGAGCCAGTGGACTCCCCACCAGCCCACCGACGTGTCCAACTGGGACGCTGACTTCGTCGCGGTCACCGGCCACAAGATGTGTGGCCCGACGGGTGTCGGGGCTCTGTGGGGCCGGCGAGAACTCCTGGACGCCATGCCGCCGTTTCTGGGTGGCGGTTCAATGATCCAGAACGTGACGCTGGAGGGCTTCACCCCGGCCAACGTACCGACCCGCTTCGAAGCGGGTACACAGCCCATCGCCGAGATCGTGGGCTGGCACGCCGCCATCGACTTCCTAGGGGACCTGGGCATAGAGGCCGTGGCCGCACACGAACGGGACCTCACGGCCTACGCCTTA
>JASLKB010000180.1 GCA_030747775.1 Acidimicrobiales bacterium
CAACTGGTTCTCGAACCACGAGAAGTGGCCCGGGTACCAGGAGTTGGCCCAGAAGTCACAGGAACCCTCAGCCATAGCCGTGTAGGCGTTGGACGGGCCCAGCTCGATGACCGACGGGTCAGAGACCTCGTAGCCAGCCTTCTGGAGGATCTGGCGCACGATCTCGGCCTGGATGTAACCAGACGCCCAGTTCGCACGACACATCGTCAACGACGTGCCATCACCCGGCAGGGCGGCAGCCGACTCGTCCTCGGCGTAGGCACCATCACCGATGTCGTCGTAGGTGACAGTGAACGCCGTACCGAAGTACTTGGCGTTTAGCGCCGCCAGGCTGCCGTCGTCCTTCATGGACTGAATGGCCTCGTTGAACGGAGCAACGAGGTCGCTGCCCTCCGTGAAGGCCCAGCCCAGTGGATCCGACTGCAGGGAGTCGGGGAGCAGGTCCACCTTGTCGGCGTTCTCGCCCTGGTAGCCCTGTCCGGCCACGTCATCCATGATGACAGCGCAAACATCGCCACTGATCAGGGCTTGAACGGCGAAGGCGAACGACTCAAAGGCCACGATCCGATCCTCACCGGTGATCGAGGCCGTGAGGTCGTAGTTGGTGGTACCGGTCATCGAACCCGCGTTGCAGTCCGACGCTGCGAGGTCATCGCGGGAGCCGATCTCCGAACTGTCCTTGGCCACGAGGATCTTCTGGTCAGTGCTGATGAAGCTGATCGAGAAGTCAACGACCTTGTCACGTTCCTCGGTGATCGTGATGCCACCACCGGCCATGTCGAACTGGCCGGCGCCCGTGGCGATGATCGTGCCGTCCCACGCGAACTCCTGGAAGCTCGGTACGCAGTTCAGTCGGGCACAGACCTCGTCCATGGCGTCGTAGTCCCAACCCATGGCCACACCGGTATCAGCCGGGATGTAGGCAAACGGCAGGTAGGCGTTGTCCACCGCGATGGTGACCACACGGCCATCCAGATCGGGCAGAACCACTGCTCGCTCACCTGGTACCTCGGGCACGGAGATGGCGCCGCTGACGACCTTGGCCTTGAGGGAATCGAGATCCCCGGCGATGTCGTCCACGAAACCACCACTTGTGGCGTAACCAACTCCGTCGTTGGAGAGGTTGAACATGACCGCTCCACTCTGGAAGTTGTCTTCACCCTGAGCCTTGATGACGTCGAACACGGATACGTCCATGTTCTTCATCATCGAGGTCAAGAGGTACTCCTTGACCGAGTCGTCGACCACGTTGTACTGGTCAGAGTCCACGCCAATGGCCCACACCTTCGAACCGGAGTCCTCGGTGTGGGACTTCGCAGCCTCGAACACACCGAAACCGGTTCCACCAGCAGCCTGGTAGATGATGTCGGCACCCTTTTCGTACATCGACAGTGCGATCTCGCGGCCCCGGTCAGGAGCGTTGAATCCGTCGAAGTCCGGCGGTTCGGTGACGTACTCGACCAGGACCGTTGCATCCGGGTTGGTCTGTGCGACGCCAGCGGCGAAACCAGCCTCGAACTTGTTGATCAGCGGGAAGTTCACCCCGCCGATGAATCCGATGACGTTGGCGCTGGTCTTCATGCCTGCTGCCGCACCCACGAGGAACGAGCCCTCGTGTTCGGCATAGAGCAGGGAGGCCACGTTCGGCGCGTCGACGAAGCCATCGATGATGGCGAAGTTCGTGTCCGGGTATTCGACCGCCACTTCAGCCATCGCTGCGTCAAACAGCCAGCCGACACCGATCACAAGATCGTTGGCCTCGGCCATGAGGCGGAGCAGTTCTGGCCTGTTCGAGCCATCAGAGTTGGGCGAGGCATCGGAGATGCTGGCTCCGAGTTCGTTAGCTGCCTTCTCCAGACCCGCATAGGCCATGTCGTTGAACGACCCGTCTCCGCGGCCACCAATATCAAAGACCAGTCCCACGTTGACCGGTTCGTCCGGCGGTGCCGGTGCCTCGGTGGCTGCCGGTGCGGCCGTCGTAGCGGGTGCCGCAGTGGTCGCCGCTGGTGCGGCATCGTCGCTGTCACTCCCACACGCCGAGACCACCAGGGCGAACCCCAGCATCACGGCGAGCAGGCGGGTGATTCGGTTACTCATGAACCCCTCCGGTTCTTCGTCGCATCGTTGCGTCGCGAAGCGACCCATGGCCGCCCGCGGGATTGTGACGGTATCGCACGGTGTGACTGAACGCACACGGGGGCTAAACAAGTGCCGTCGAGTAGCTCACTGATCACCGGCATATCGCCCGATGGCGTGACTACTAGGTCGCGTGACTAAATAGGTCGGTTGAGACTTCGTCGAGGTCGGCGAGGCCGTTGAAGTCACTTCCAACAAGTAAGGCCAGTTGAAGTCACTTCCAACAAATAAGGCCAGTAGCGGGACTCAGGTCGGTGAGCCGGTGGCCGGGCACACCGCAGTGAGCTCCGAGGAGCGGAAGTGCACGAGTTCCAGCGGCCCCTCAACCGGGAAGGTGTCGAGCCGAGTACTGGGAACGGCGTCGGGACGGCCGAGGACCGGCTCGTCGGGGGACGCCAGGGGTGGGGTCAGCTAGCTGTTGCGGCCCAGATTGGGCTTACGACCGTGGTTGGCCTTCTTGCGGCGGACGTTGGCCTTCGCCCTGCTGGTGCGCTTTGACATGCTGGTCAGGGTAGCGGCGGCCATCGACTGATCCGCATGGATCGCCGATCGCGGTGTCGGACCTCGGCCACATTCCCGTCGTCCATCGGGTCGGGGCTCCTAGCCTGATCGCTTCAGAGGACTCGACTGAGCCGGGAGGGCCCAGGTGGAGCGGTTCGGATTCGTGGGCCTGCCCAACGCGGGCAAGTCGT
>JASLKB010000181.1 GCA_030747775.1 Acidimicrobiales bacterium
AGCGGCTTCCCGGCTCAGGGCTCGCTGATTCAGGCTGAGAACGGAGCCGTTGTGGCGGTGATCGTCTTGGCCGTGCTAATGCTGATGGTCGCGGCCATCGTGTTCGTCGAGCAAGGGCAGCGTCGGATTCCAGTGCAGTTCGCCAAGCGGGTGGTGGGACGTCGGATGTACGGCGGCCAGAACACCTACATCCCGCTCAAGGTCAACCAGTCGGGTGTGATACCGATCATCTTCGCCTCGTCGGTTCTTTATTTGCCGGTGCTAGTGGCCGCAGCCTTGCCGTGGGACGGCTTTCGCGGCTGGATCGACAACAACCTGGCTCAGCCCGACAACGTCTTCTACTTCACCGTTACCGGCCTGCTGATCGTGGGCTTTGCCTACTTCTACACGGCGATCACCTTCGACCCGGTGAAGCAGGCCGACACCATCCGCAAGCAGGGTGGCTTCGTGCCCGGTATCCGACCCGGCCATCAGACGGAGCGCTACCTGGCCAGGATCCTCTCTCGGATCACACTGCCCGGTGCCCTGTTCATCGCCGGCGTGGCCCTCATTCCGTCCATCCTCATCAACGTCTTTCTCGATACCAGCGCCGGGGTTGGTTCGGGCGGTGCGGCCGGTTTCGGCTTCATCGGCATCTCGATCCTGATCGCCGCGGGCGTGTCGCTCGAGACGATGAAGCAGGTCGACTCGCAGCTAACCATGCGCAACTATGAGGGCTTCCTCAAGTAGATGGCTGCCGTCCGACTTGTCATCCTCGGTCGTCAGGGCTCGGGAAAGGGCACCCAGGCGGAGCGCTTGGTCGCCAACTACGGCCCGGTCCACGTCTCCACTGGGAACATGCTGCGCGCTGCGGTCGCTGCCGGGACCGATTTGGGATTACAGGCCAAGGCCCTAATGGAGGTCGGAGACCTGGTCGGCGACGACCTCATCAACGAGATCGTCGCCGAGCGTCTAGCAGCTGACGACGTGGTCGAACACGGGTTCTTGCTAGATGGCTATCCACGGACCCCGGATCAGGCCGCCGCCCTGGAGGGCTTCTTGACCGAGGTGGGCGCGCCGCTGGACGCTGCGGTCAATCTGGATGTTCCGGTCGAAGAGGTCACGGCTCGCATGGTGGCCCGTGGGCGCGCCGACGACACCGAGGACGCCATCCGCCGCCGCCTCGACCTGTACGAGTCTGAGACAGAGCCCCTGCTGGCCTGGTTCGCCCAGCGCGGCCTATTGGACGTGGTCGATGGTCTTGCCGACGAGGAGACCGTGTTCAGGCGACTCACCTCGGTGATCGACAGCCGTCTGAGCGTAGGGGACGCCGTTTAGATGCGCACTCTGGCTCTGTTGACCGGTCGTGCCATCGGCCATACCACCGAGTCGCGAGTTGGCCCCCCGGGGGGCCTCCGATAGCGTTGTCCACTGGCCTGAGCCGGGTGCGCGCCCTCTGGAGCAGCCCCCGGAACAGCGTCCGGCGGACCTTCGTCCATTGATCGTCTACACCAACGAGTTCGAATCCAACCAGGAGCATCACACTGTCGAAGCCCAAGGAAGATGCGATCGTGATGGAAGGAACGGTTCTTGAACCGTTGCCCAACGCCATGTTCCGCGTTGAGTTGGAAAACGGTCACAACGTCCTGGCCCATATCTCCGGGAAGATGCGCATGCACTACATCCGCATCCTCCCCGGAGACAAGGTCCAGGTGGAACTCACTCCGTACGACCTCCAACGAGGTCGGATCACCTACCGCTACAAGTAGCCGTTACCTGTAGCGGACACGAAGAGCAGAAGAGAAAGAACATGAAGGTCCGAGCGAGCGTGAAGCGCATCTGTGATAAGTGCCGGGTGATCCGGCGTCACGGCCGCGTTCAGGTCATCTGCAGCAACCCCCGCCACAAGCAGCGTCAGGGCTAGAGGAAGAATCCAATGGCACGTATTTCCGGCGTCGACGTCCCCCGTGAGAAGCGGGTGTTGATTTCGTTGACCTACATCCACGGCATTGGCCGTACCTCCGCGCTGAACATCTGCGAGGCCACCGGCGTCAATCCCGCCACCCGGGTCCGCGACCTCACTGACGATGAGGTCACGGCCATTCGAGGGTTTGTCGACCAGCAGTTCAAGGTCGAGGGTGACCTCCGACGAGAGGTGTCCCAGAACATCAAGCGCAAGATGGACATTGGCTGTTACCAGGGCCTGCGCCACCGCCGAGGCCTTCCGGTTCGTGGGCAGCGCACCCACACCAACGCCCGGACTCGTAAGGGCCCGCGCAAGACGGTTGCGAATAAGAAGCAGGTCACGAAGTAATGGCGAAGCCAAGTGTCGGGGGTCGACGGCCCCGCAAGAAGGAGCGCAAGAACGTCCCCCATGGCGTCGCGCACATCAAGAGCTCCTTCAACAATACGATCATCACCATCACCGACCAGGGAGGGAACACCCTGGCGTGGGCCTCGGCCGGCAACGTTGGTTTCAAGGGCTCCCGCAAGTCGACGCCGTTCGCCGCTCAGATGGCTGCCGAGCAATGCGCTCGTCAGGCCATGGAGCACGGGGTCCGAAAGGTCGACGTGGTGGTACGTGGTCCGGGTTCTGGTCGTGAGACCGCCATCCGGACCATTCAGAATACTGGCATCGAGGTGACAGGGATCAAGGACGTCACTCCGATGCCCCATAACGGCTGCCGGCCGCCCAAGCGACGGAGGGTCTGACCAATGGCTCGTTACACAGGCCCCCGCGCTCGCGTCTCGCGGCGTCTGGGCACCAACATCTTCGGCACGAAGGGTGAGATCGTCGCGCTGGACAAGCGCCCATACC
>JASLKB010000182.1:0-1461 GCA_030747775.1 Acidimicrobiales bacterium
TCTCTCTCCGGCGATCTCGTCCGCCCGTGGATGGGTACTCGGGAGCAGGTTATGTCCGGCATGGGCACCGGGTTCATGGCCCAGAACGCCGGCAAACGCAGCCTGTCGGTCGACATCACCCAGCCCGAAGGGAGAGACCTCGTCCTTGAGCTGGCCGCTGGCGCCGACGTGTTTCTCGAGAATTACCGTCCCGGCTCGCTTGCCCGCCACGGCCTCGGGTATGACGACGTCGCTGCGGTGAACGACACGGTCGTGTATGCATCGATCTCGGCGTTCGGCCAGACCGGGCCGCACGGGCACCGCCCGGGGTTCGACGATGTCGTCCAGGGGACGTCTGGCTTTATGGCCACGAACAAGCGCGACCGGGGTCCTGTCCGCACCGGTGGCCCGGTGCTCGACTACGCGACCGGGATGCACGCAACCTCTGCGGTCCTGGCCGCCCTGATGCTGCGCGATCAGACTGGCGAGCGCCAGCGAGTGGACGTCGCGATGCAAGATGTCACCATGCTGCTGGTTAATTACAAGACCACTGCCGCATCTCAACATGGCGGCGTCTCCGAACTGAACGAGGATATCGAAGCCCCCATGCTTGGGCGGTTCGCTACCGCCGACGGTTACGTGATGCTCGCGGGCTACCTACCCCGTCACTGGCAGGCCATCGCCGCCGCCATCGGTCTCGATGAACTCACCGACCTCGAGTTCGAAGACCTCTTCGCCCGCCGCGACGAAATTCAAGCCCTCGTTGAGGCCCGTCTCCTGGAGAGGACCACCGACGAATGGGACCGAATCTTCTCCGAAGCTGGTGTGGTCGGCGGCGGCGTCCGCGAGCTCGCCGAAACCTTCGCCTCCGGCCAGCCTGACGCCCGCGGCATCACCGAACCGCTCGACACATCGGTCGGTGAAATCCATGTCACCACTAACGGCTACAGGATCAACGACCAGGCTTGGGGTCCGCGTTTCAGCGTGCCGATGATCGGTGAACACTCCCGCGACCTGCTCGTCGAACTCGGCTATAACGACGCCGCCATCGACGCCCTTATCACCGATGGCGTGATCCGCCAGCACGAGGCCTGAGTTAGAGATGCGCTGGTACGAGAGGCTGTGGATTGATCAGGGTCGTAGCGCGGCCGTCATCAACACGGAACGCGGTCACGTAGAGGTCGCCCGAGAAGGCGACGGAACTCCTGTGCTGGTGATTCACGGCGGCCCCGGCGGTTTCGATCAGGGGTTGATGTATGGCCGCCACCTTCGCGACAACGGGTGCGAGGTCATCACCCTGTCTCGCCCCGGCTATCTGCGGACGCCGCTCTCGTCGGGTCGAACACCGACCGAGCAGGCCGACCTGTACGCGGCCGTGCTCGACACCTTGGAAATCGACCGGATCACGGTGCTCGGCTACTCCTCAGGCGGGCCATCAGCGCTACATTTCGCGGCCCGCCACCCCAGTCGGGTCAAGTCGCT
>JASLKB010000182.1:1471-2706 GCA_030747775.1 Acidimicrobiales bacterium
ACGGTGCTCGGCTACTCCTCAGGCGGGCCATCAGCGCTACATTTCGCGGCCCGCCACCCCAGTCGGGTCAAGTCGCTACTCCTTGATTCGGCGGTGCTAGAACACTACGACTACTCACCAGAGGGCCTGGTCGAACGGTTCTTAGTCTTCTCGACCTTTGGCGCGTGGTTCTGGCACATGGTGGGCCAGCGCTGGCCGAAGGTCGCAACGTCCGTGCTCGTCGACGGTATCTCGACGGGCCTCGACAAGGCCCAAAGGCGAGCAACAGTGGAGTGGATCATGGCTGATCAGGCGCGGGTCGACTCTGTTCAGGAGATGTTGACTTCGTTCGCACCGTGGAAGCTGCGGCGGGCAGGGTTCGACAACGACGGAGACAACGAAGACGATCTGGCACCGCTGCCGATCGCGGAAATCACGTGCCCGACCATGATCACCCACGGGGTGAATGACGGTGCAGTCCCGGTGGAACTCGCCATACGAGCGAGCGAGTCCCTCAAGAGTGCTGAACTCGTCCTGATTGACGAAGGTCATCACCTGCTGCCTGTCGATCGGCACTTCGAGGCGACAATGGAACGACGGCTCCAATTTGTTCACTCCGATAACTGACTCAGGCTCTCGATACCTCGGCAGGGAAGGCAACACTTCCCGACCACAACCACCGCGTCCGGAACAGAGCGGAGCGTCCTCGTCCTCAGTTGACTTTCGCAGGTAAATGGCTGCGGTATTGCTTCCATACTCTTAGACATGGACGGATCTCCCTGGTTCGTTTCACAAACCTGGGAAATTTTTATTTGCGCAATGAGCGTACGCCCCCTGGGACTTGAACCCAGAACCTGCGGATTAAGAGTCCGATGCTCTGCCAATTGAGCTAGAGGCGCTAGACAAGAAATCCTAGCGGATCCCCAAACCTTTAACGCTTGGGGGGAGCTAATCATTCTAAAAATTCGTGGGGTGACCGACGGGATTTGAACCCGCGACCACCTGTACCACAAACAGGGGCTCTACCAGGCTGAGCTACGGCCACCACGACCCATAATTACGGGCGAAAACACATGATAAAGCCTAGAACACGTTAACGCTGCAACATTAATAAGATAATCTTAGAAAAGAGCAAATTAAATTAAGTGAAGCATTCAAATCTACGGGGGAGAGAAATGCAAGTACGTCAGCTAACTGGTCACATCGGCGCTGAAATTACTGATACTGATCTGAGTAATCCCAAACCTGATTTCATT
>JASLKB010000183.1 GCA_030747775.1 Acidimicrobiales bacterium
GTGTCCAGGTCGGCCAGGTTGGCTCTGGCGTCGGCCACCACGGTCCGGACCCCCTCGAGGATTCCCTGCTCGGGGGCTCCGTAGGTGGTGAGGACCTTGGCGGAGAACATCTCCGGTCCGGTTCTGTCGTCGTCGATCTCCAAGACCACGTCGGTGAACGTGCCGCCGACGTCGGCGCCGATGCGCATGGCCATCGTCCGGACCTCAGTCGTCCCCGAGCACCTGCTCGAGCGTTGGGAAGTCCCTTGGCGGCATGATGTCCACGGTGGCCGAACGCTGTTGGGACAGCATCCCACCGTCCACCTTGATGACGTCGCCGGTTATGTAGCGGGCGTCGTCCGAGGCCAGGAACAGGGCCGGACCGGCCATGTCGTCGGGCTCGCCTGGACGACCCATTGGGATGTTCTCGCCCCGCAGGAGGCGCGCCGTCTCGTCCATGCCCTCGGTGTCGATCGAGCCAGGCATGAGGGCACACACCCGGATGCCGTAGGGGCCGAGGTCCAGCGCCATGGCCCGGGTGAGGGCCTCGATGCCGCCCTTGGAGGCGTCGTAGGCGGTGAACGCCCGATGGGCTCTGGTGGCACCGCCGGACGACATGTTGATGATGACGCCGTGGCCGGCCGCCGCCATGATCCGGGCCGCCCGGTGGGAGCACAGGAAGTGCCCGGTCAGGTTCACGTCGATGATGCGGCGCCACCAGGCCTCGTCGGCCTCGAAGAAGTGGAGCATCGGGCTGACCATGCCGGCGTTGTTGACCAGCACGTCGACGGTGCCCCACGCCTCGACGACGGCGTCGAACATGGCGCCCACCTGGCTGGAGTCGGACACGTCGGCCGGGGTGCCGATGGCCGTCCCCCCAGCTGCGGTGATGCCGGACACCACCTCGGCCACCCGGTCGCGGTCGACGTCGTTGACGGCCACGTGGGCGCCGGCTCCGGCGAACCGTTCGGCGATGGCCCGGCCGATGCCCTTGCCGGCACCGGTGACGACGACGACCTGACCCTCGTGTGACCCAGCCATGTCCTGCATCCTCCGGCGATCGATCGGAAAGGAACCGCCCGTTCGCGGAGGCTACCGGCGGGCCCGCTGCAGGGCCGATTCAGACCCGTTCAAAAAACCGATGGAAGGAGTCCACGACGTGGTCGGCCTGGTCGTCGTCCACGTCGAGGTGGGTGACGAACCGCATGGTGGGTGACCAGTAGGTGGCGAGGATCCCGTCTTCCTTGAGGTGGTCGACCAGTGCGCCGTGGACCTCGGCCGGCGGGGTGATCCACAGCATGTTGGTGGCCAGCACGACGTCGAGGCCGGCGCCCGGCCCCAGCGGAGCCAGACCGTCAGCGATGCGTGCGGCCCGAGCGTGGTCGTCGGCCAAGCGGTCCACGTGGTGGTCGACCGCGTGCAGGGCAGCGGCGGCCAGGTGACCGGCCTGGCGCATCCCGCCACCCAGCATCTTGCGGACGCGGTATGCCCGTCCGATGGTGTTCCGGTCGCCTACCAGCACGCTTCCCACAGGGGCACCCAGGCCCTTGGAAAGACAAAGCGACACGGTGTCGACGTGGTCGGCGTAGGCGTCGATGCCCACACCCTCGGAGATGGCCGCGTTGAACAGGCGGGCACCGTCGAGGTGCACGGCCAGGCCGCGGTCGTGGGCCGCCGACGCCAGGGAGGCCACGTGGTCGACCGACTGGACGTGGCCGTTCACAGTGTTCTCGAGGCTCAGCAGAGTGGTGACGGGGTGGTGCGGGTCCGGCTCCTTCACGGCGGCTCGGACGTCCTCAGCCGAGAAGTGGTTGGTCTCGTCGACCTCGATGGGCCATGGCACGGCGCTGCCCAGGACTGCGGTGCCACCGGCCTCGTTGACCAGGACGTGGGAGGTACGGCCGATCAGGTACTCGTCACCGCGGCCGCAGTGGCTGAGCACCGCAGCGAGGTTCGACTGGGTGCCCGACGAGAGGTAGAGGCCGGCCTCCTTGCCGGCCAGCTCGGCCACCCGGTCCTGGAGGGCGTTGACCGTCGGGTCCTCGTCGTAGACGTCGTCACCCACCGGGGCGGTCGCCATGGCCTCGCGCATGGCCGGGGTGGCCCGGGTGACGGTGTCGCTTCGCAGGTCGGCTCGGACGTCGGTTTCCCCTGTCGCATCGGGTGCGGTGGGGGAGAGCTTGGGCGATAGGGCCATCGGCGCAGGCTACGCCGGGCTGTGTCACGATCAGCGTCCGGCTAGGACCGAGTGGAGGAGCGTCGATGGGGGATCAGCACGAGTCGTTGATGCCGAAGGGGGTGGTGGCGCCGATGCTGACGCCCTTCGAACTGGACCGGTCAGTGTCCTACGAGCGGTACGTGGCCCATGCCCACCGCCTACTCGACGACGGTTGCGTCGGCCTAGCCGCCTTCGGTACCACCGGCGAGGCCCTGTCGGTGGCCATCAGCGAGCGAACCACGGCCCTGGAGGCCCTCGTGGATGGCGGTGTCGACCCCAGCGTGCTGGTGGTGGGTACCGGCCTGCCCGATCTGCCGGGCACCGTCCACCTGACCCGGCACGCCGTCGACCTGGGCTGTCGGGCCTGCATGGTGCTGCCACCCTTCTACTTCAAGGACCCTTCCGCGGAGGGGCTGTTCCGCCACTTCGCCAGCTTGATCGAACACGTCGACGACGACCGCCTACGGATCGTGCTGTACCACAT
>JASLKB010000184.1 GCA_030747775.1 Acidimicrobiales bacterium
CACCAGATGGAGGGCGAGATGGGCCATAGCCGACCGGGTTGTCTCGTTTCCGGCGAAGATCATCAATTGGAAGAACCGGGCGTACTCAGTCTCGCTCAGTCGCTCACCGTCGACCTCCGCGTGTGCCAGCTGGGTGAGCAGATCGTCGGTGGGCTTGGCCAGACGGTCGCGCCGGGCGCGACGGGCGTACTCCTCGACACCGAACGCCGCGGGACTGTTGAATGGCAACTCACGCAACGGCCTGGTGTTGCCGTACGCACCTGGGTCTAACTCGGCGGACGACGTCCCCTCCACTAGGTGGTCCGTCATCTCGATCATCAGCTCGTGGTCGGCCTCGGGCACTCCCATGAGCGCACAGATCACCCCGATGGGAATCGGTGCGGCGACCTCAGCCACCCAGTCCCCACCACCGGCGGCCTCCAGGGCGTCGAGACGCTCGCCGATCCGGCGCCTAACGTCGCCGACGTAGTCCTGGACGTGTTTTGGAGTGAATGCCGAACTGACGAGGCGTCGTAACCGGGTGTGGATGGGAGGGTCGAGGTCGATCATCGAGGCTCGAGCGTCGGTGACGTCCTCATCCACGTCGTAGATCTGAATGTGGCCGACCGCCGATGAAAAGGTCTGTGGATCGCGAGACACCGTGACAAGGTCGTCGAGGCGGGTAACCGACCAGAAGCCCGATCCCCACGGTCCGTCCGGGTTGCGTAGGAGGCCGGAAGTAGCTCGCAGGTCGGCGAATGCTCCGTGGGGGATGCCGTCGTCATAGGTTGCCGGATCGGCCAGATCTGGAAGGATCACCGCAGTCATGATGGATTCTCCATCATCGACGGTTCTGCGAGATTCCGGGAGGCATCGGCCGTTCGAACGAACAGATCGCGCTGGGCGTGGCTCCCACCCACCCGGTGGGTGGCCCCAGCCAACTTCCCAAAGACATCGGTTGCCTCGGTGTGGCGACCGGTCCGATGGTCACGAATCGCCACCGCCAGCGGCCTAACCACCTCGTCGAAGATCCTGGCGTTCTCTGAACTTTCGTCGCGGTGACAGCTGTCCAAGCCGACCCAGAACGCCTCGGCTCCCGGATCATCAGGACAGGCCGAGAAGGCAAGAGCCGCATGGAGATCCAGAAAGCCGGTGGTGTGTAACTGATCGTGCCTCCGCCACTTCGCGGTTAGTTCTGGCCACCGGTCGCCCACCTCACACCCCGCCAACTCGAGGCGCCAGAGCAGCGACGTGAGATCAGTCAGGCCAAAGGCCCGGTCCGTGGTGGCCAGCCGGCCATCAACGAGGGCGAGACACTCGTCGAATGCGCCACCGGCCAGCAGACGGAGGGCTAGGTGCCATTCCAAGTGGAGCGCCAAATGATCCCGCTCGATCCAGCCGGGCCTGGTCTCCCGCAAGAAAGCCACAGCCTCCTCCTGAAGGTCGCGGGTCTCGTACACATGAGCGAGCGCATGGAGTGCCCAGACATCGACCGGGTCGACCTCTAGCGCGCAGCGACCAAACCACTCGGCCTCCTCGAGGCGGCCGACCTCCTCGAGGGCGAAGGCGTGTTGGCCGGCGGCCACACCGTAACCGGGATCAGCAGGGGTAAGGCGATCGAGAACAGCGGTCGACGCCCGGAGGCGTCCCTCATCATCGCCGACATGGAGGTGGACGAAGTGGGCGACCCGGGTGGCGACAACGTCATGTGGATGTGCCTCGGCAACAGCCTCCCAGCGGGCGGCCGAACGAGAGAACTCCCCCTCCACCAGGTCTGCCACGGCTGCGGCATGGTCGCGTTCGCGGACCGTCGCCCCCCCACAACGACCCTGTAGTTCCCTGAGAGCATCCCGAACGGTGGGTGACCGGGGATCATCTCCCCCCAGGACCGAATCGACGAGAGTCACGATCAAGCCCATCACGAACGCCTCATCCCGGGCCGTGAGTTCCGTCAAACGCACGTCGGGATCACCCCGATGATCAAGGACCTCGCTGATCGCCAAGTCCCACCCGAGCACGGTCGCTGGATCTTCGACGGTCACCTTCTGGCCGAACCGGTCAAGCACGCCTCCCGTCCCGACTACCACCGTCACGCCTGCATCCTGTGAAGCCTCATGCGCCGTACGGCTCAGCGATCGAGATCGCCGAGCTCGGGCACCTATCCGCCACCTCAAGTGCCCGGACCCGAGGCAGACCGGCACTATCCACTACTCGAGAGATCGCGTCCTCGTCGCCCAACTGGAACACCTCGGGCTCCAATAGTTCACACTGGCCGACTCCGATGCACCGGTCCTCGTCGACGATCAGGCTCACCCGGTCATCACCCTCGGTCCGAACCTGCATTACGCCACCGCCAGGTCGACCGAGGCCACGCCGTGGACGAAGTTTGAGGCGATTCGCTCCGGCTCACCCTGACGCTCAAGCGACACCCCCCTCTTCACCATCTCCTCCAAGAGCACCTGGATCTCCATCCGGGCGAGAAAGGCACCAAGGCAGAAATGGGGGCCACCTCCACCGAAGGCGAAGTGTGGGTTGTCAGTGCGGGCTACGTCGAATTGGAAGGGGTCGCAGAATGCATCCGGATCCCGGTTAGCCGCCGCGTACCACATGACGACCTTGTCACCCGCGGCGATCGGGGTTCCCGCCAACTCTGTGTCTCGGCTAGCAGTCCGGCGCATGTGCAGGACCGGTGTG
>JASLKB010000185.1 GCA_030747775.1 Acidimicrobiales bacterium
GCCCATCAGGTCGTCGGGAGCGCACAATCGCCACGCCAAGCCCATGCGGTGGCACTCGGCTGCGTCGATCCACTCTGAACTCATGAGCACCCAGGCTGCGTCCTGACGGTTCATCAATCGGGGGAACAGGTAGCTGGACGCCGCCTCAGGGACCACGCCAAGTGCCGTGAATGGGCACTGCAGGCGAGCCCCGGTGGACATGAACACAAGGTCGGCGTGACCTATCAACGTAGTTCCGATGCCAACACCAAGGCCGTTGATGGCTACGACGACTGGCTTGGGGAAGGTCGACAGTCGGTCCATGAACCCTGCGAACCCATGTCGTCCCGGCACGAACCCCGAGGCGGGATCCTTACGACGTTCCATCTCCCCTAGGTCGGTGCCAGCGCAGAAGGCCCGGCCTGTTCCGGTCAGGACCACCACGGCCACCTCCATGGATTCGGCTGCCTCATCGAAGGCATCGGCCAGAGCGTCGTAGTGAACCTCGTCGAGGGCGTTGAGGGCCTCCGGTCGGTCGATCCTGAGTAGTCGTACGCGGGCATCGTCTTGGATGTGAAGCATGGGTGGAGTGTGGCAGCCAGCCGATTGCGGGACAGAGCCGGGAGGGGATGCCATGCTTTCAGGCATGGGCGCTCCCGGGGTTGTGGTGGTCGGTTCGGCCAACCTCGACGTCGTGGTCCCAGTCCCCCACCACCCGGTGACTGGCGAGACGGTAATGGGCGGTGACCATGCCTTAGTCCCGGGCGGCAAGGGCGCCAACCAGGCCGTGGCGGCGGCCCGTCAGGGCGCCGAGGTGGCCTTCGTAGGTCGTGTCGGGTCCGACGATGCCGGCACGACATTGAGAACCTCACTGGAGGAGGCAGGCGTGTTAGCCACTCATCTGGCGACCGACGCTGAGGCACCCAGCGGAATCGCCCTGATAGGCGTGGACGACGATGGAGACAATGCCATCGTCGTCAGCCCGGGCGCCAACGCCCGTGTGACGGCCGCCGACGTGGCCGACGCAGCTGGCGCCGTTGCCGGCGCAGCAGTGGTGCTGCTCCAGTTGGAGGTACCCGTCGAGGCTGTCACCGCTGCTGCCGATACGGCGACCGGAACCGTGATCCTCAACCCGGCACCCGCACCGACCGAACCCGAGTCACTCCCTGTCAAGCTCCTAGACCGGGTGGATGTGCTGGTCCCCAACACCATCGAACTGGCGCAACTAACCGGCATCGACCCGTCAGGCAACGCCAGTGAGCTTGCCGCGGCGGCACGCGGTCTGGGAGTGGACATCGTGGTGGTCACCCGAGGAAGCGCTGGTGGCCTGATTGTCACCAGTGATGACTTCATGGTGGTGCCCGCCCCGACCATCACGCCGGTGGACACCACCGGTGCCGGTGACTCGTTCTGCGGCGCACTGGCCGCCGCACTCGCTGGCGGCAACTCGATCCTCGAGGCAACCGAGCGCGCTGTGCATGCAGGGGCCATCGCCGCCACCCGACCGGGAGCGCAGCCGTCAATGCCGACAGCCGCAGAAGTGGACGCCGTACTCGATGGCCGGTCCCACGAAGCCACCCGCTGAACGGGCACACTTCAAGGATGTCTCGCCCACGGATAATCCTGGACTGTGACCCTGGGGTCGACGATGCCATCGCCATCATTACGGCGGCCCGGTGGGCCGATCTGGTGGGTATCACCACGGTGGCCGGCAACGTCGAACTGGAACACACCACAGCCAATGCGTGTCGCATGCGGGAACTGCTGGGCCTTGATGTTGAGGTCCACGCCGGTGCGTCAGGCCCACTAGTCGGCGCCCAGGAGTTCGCTCACGAGGTCCATGGAGCGACGGGCCTCGGCGACCTCGTCCTCCCCGAGCCGGACCGCAGCGCGGACTCCAACAATGCCGTCGAATGGCTGGTGGAGACGACCCGTTCCGAGGAGGGCATCCACCTGGTTCCGGTGGGCCCGCTCACCAACGTGGCCCTGGCTCTGCGGGCCGATCCGGACATAGCCCGTCGCGTAGCTTCCATCACGCTAATGGGCGGTTCGGCCGGCGGGGTGGGGAACGTGACGGCTGTGGCCGAATTCAACATGTACGCGGATCCTGAAGCTGCCGACGAAGTGTTCCGCAGCGGTGCGCCGCTGGCCATGCTCGGGCTGAACCTCACCCATCAGGTTCGTATGGGCAGCATGCATGGTCGGGAGTGCGCCACCTTCGGTACGCAGGTGGGTGACGCCATGGCTCAACTGCTGGAGTTCTACTCGGTCTTCCATCTAGCCGAGGAGCAGAGCGAGGACGGCCCGGTCCACGACCCGTGCGCTGTGCTGGCCGTGACCCACCCGCACCTGTTCAACACCGAAGCCCGGTCGGTCCACGTGGAAACCGGCGGCACCCACACCCGAGGCATGACCGTGGTCGACGAGCGGGGTCCGCGAGCTGATGGACCGGCTAATTGTGACGTGGCCTACGAAGCCGACGCCGATTCTCTGGTCGACCTCGTGATGCAAGCGGTCCGCGCGGCCTAAGCCCTCCTCGGGAGCATCACCGACGAGGCGTGTGCACCGAGATCC
>JASLKB010000186.1 GCA_030747775.1 Acidimicrobiales bacterium
TCCGAGCGCGTTGATCTCGCTGATACCGAGGGTGTGAATGGACGACGAAGAAGGACTGGAGTCGAGCCCGGTGAGTTGTTCAACTGCGTAGCCACCTGAACCGTTGTCGTTGACCTTGATCGGATTGGCCGAATAGGAGTCGCAGTAGTACGTCCCGGGTGCAGCTAACGCTGGCTGTGCGGTGACGATCAGGGTGGCTGGCACAAGGACCGAGGAGAGAACCGCGGTAGCCAACAGGACCCTTCGGACCCTCCACGCTCTAAATCGGCCACTAGCCACTCGCATGGTCACAGCGACGCGCTCTAGCCGAGTGCGGCGATTGAGATAATCGACCGCTCGACGAGGACCTCTTCAGAAGCCCGACCTCGCCCGTTTTCGTTGGCGCCGGAGACCCGCCAGGCGTTGACCCCTTCGGCTTCTGAAGCCCTGATCGCTACTCGGGTTTCACACCCGATCATGTTGAGGATGTCGACCCAGTCGTTGCCGATCCGACCCTCGATCAGGTACCCGGTCGGGCGGCTCCCGGTCTCAGCGCGCTCCCATTTGAACTTGACGGAGTTCTCCTTGCGCTCGATCGCGAGATCGAGGGGCGCGCCGGGCACACCCTCATCACGGTCGCTCGCTGAACTACCGCCAGGACCTCGGTCGTCGGGCCCCCAGTAGTTGCCAGCGCGACGGCCAAGAGAAGCGACAGCGAATGCGAGGAAGCCGATGAGGGCCAGCAAGCCGAGCAGTACGGCCAGGACAACGAGCAGGAACCACCACAGCGGCCAGCAGCACTGGCCGCATTGATCTCCTTGGTCGCAGCAGCACTCATCACATGGATCATCCGGGTCAACGAGGGGTACGCGAACCGAGTCCTCTCCGACCGTTGTGGTAGTTGTCGGAGGCACCGTGGGTGTTGGTTCCTCGGGTTCGCAGTCGAGAGTCTGTGTCGTTGTCGCCCCCTGGAAGACCCGACTCGGCTCCGCAGCATCAGCAACGGACCACTGCAGGCTCCACTTAGAACCGTCCGGCACCAACAACGGAACGTCCACAGTGTCGTTAGCCGACAGTTCGTAGGTACTCACTCCCACCACGGTCCCGTCGACAACGGTGTTTGCCGTAGCGACCACCGCCGCCTCAGAACCAACCGTCGAGAACACGGCCTTGGCCCCACCGAGTGCGCAATCGGCGGCGACGTAGATCTGGATGGCGAAACCGTTGGGACAGTCGGTTACCGACTGGTTCCAGACCACCACCGGGTCGAATCCCAGCGACACGCCCTCCCGGTAGGCGTCAGCACGGATCTCCACGCTGAGCATCTCGCCTGAGACCAGCGGGAGACCCTGGGAGTAGGTGGCCGTTGTCCCTGCGGGCACCAGTTGCGCCCCTGATTCGTCTTCAACCCGCGAAGCCCAGTCGACCCCGCCTCGATGGACCTCCACCGTGAACCAGGCGTCAACGGTCGACGTCGAGTTGTCCAGAACCACCAGGGCACGATCAACCCCGCAATCCACCGTCACCAAAGCATCCGGATCAAAGGCCGGGCAGTTGACTGTCTCTTCGGCCATTACTGAGATGGCCGTATCCGCAGTGATCGGAGAGGCCCAGATTCGAAGCGTGTCCAGGTCGACCGCGGGGACGCTGACAACGTTGGAGATCGCACCTGCGTTGACGACTGCTGGACCCCACACCAACTCGGAGCCGAGGTGGATTTCGACGGTTGCGTCGAGGTCGGAGGCACGATTGTCGACAAGCACGGTGGCAACTCCGCCGGAAGCCGTGCAGGCATGTCCGGTCAGGATTGTCGGGTCGAATGCCGGGGGCTCACAGTCGAAGACCTGCTGGGTGCTTGTTCCGGCAAACGTCCGGTCCAGGTCGGAATCGTCGGTAGCGACCCATTCGAGATGCCATTCGGCGTCTTCGTCGACCGGGAGGGTAACGAGGTTGCTGTCATCGGCGCCAAGGCCGTATTCAAATGCGGTCTCGACACTATCGACGACCAGGGTGAGGATGAATCGTGCCCCGAGGTCGGATCCGGGGGTTCCGAGGGTGACCTGGGTGCCGCCGGCGTTGCAGTCCGTTTCGACCTGCACCTGAACCGCGAAGCCTTCCGGACAGTCGACTCCGGACTGGTCCCAGACGATCTTCGGTTCATAGCCGAGGTCCGATCCATCACGGCTCGCGGTGGCCGTGACAACCACGGTGAGAACCTGACCTACCGGCGGCGGAATCGCCGTGGCGTAGTAGGCAATATCGCCCGCGGAGACAAGTTGGATGCCGGACTGTTCACTGATCCGGCTCTCCTCCATGACGTCGCCGTGGTAGACGTCGACGTTGTACATCACATCAGCCGTCGAGGCGCTGTTGTCCAACTCCACGAGGGCCCTTCCGGCGGCGCAGTCGACTTCAACCTTCGCTTCCGGGTCGAAGGTCAACTCGCCCACCACGCCCGCGTCAGGACGGTGAACCATCTGATCGGTGGTAAGCGTGAACTCGCCGGAGATGGCTTGTGTTTCCAGGCCATTTGA
>JASLKB010000187.1 GCA_030747775.1 Acidimicrobiales bacterium
GCCACCGAACTTCGGGCGGCTAGCGGCGATCGAACATTGGTTGCGGCCGTGCCCGGGCGCCGAGCAGAGATTGCACTGCATCGGCGCGGAGCCCGCGGCCTGACAGAGCTGGTGACCAACGAAGCACCGCAGTTGCCCACGGCCGAGATGCGCGTCGCATTTGCAGTCCTCCAACCGCCAGAAGATCACGGCCCCCTTGAGGCCCGCGCCAAGCTCGCGGCGCATGCTGAGATCATAGAAGACATCCGCGATGAAGCGCTCCCCGGGTGACGACCAGTCGAGGAGAACCGCCATGCCGAGCACCTTGAGGGCCTCCGGTCGGCCGGCTGGATGCGCAACCACGCGACGGCGAAGGAACTCCTCACCAGTTTCGCACCCCGGCGGGAGATAGTCGACCGGGACAACGTGGCCGAACTTGCAGGCGATCATCTCGGTCGCCGTCTCAGCGTGGTGACTGTTCTTCTCGATGAAGTTGCCGAGAATGAAGCGGACGGGCTGCTGGATGACCAAGGCCGGTCCAGCATTCGCAGTCATGCGGCCTGGCAGATGGCTGCGGCCACCATCGGAAGCGGCGGTGAAACAGGAGGCATAGCCGCCGTTGGGGCTCTGACCTTGGACCTGAGCGGCTGAAGAGCGACACGCAAACGAGACAGCATCGTCCACGCGCCAGAAAAGTGCCCAACAGCTGGCCTTGCCCGAGCAGCGGCGAATGGCCCTAGGCTTCGAGGGATAACCCTGGACCGGCAGGATGACAGCACGCTTGGAAACCTCCGTTTCGGGGAGCTCAAAGAACAGAGCAAGCTGAGCCAGAGCCGACGCGGCGTTGATTTGCATGAACAACTGCCGCTGAGACATGGCACCGCCGACACACGGCTCGATTACATATTCAACCCCTGCCTCATCGGTAGCCCACGACGGTGTGCCATTGTACGAGTTGTGCACCCAGGAGAGAATAGCGTTCATGACCGGGTCCGTGGGCTCAGATACTGGCTTGGACATGGCCCTCACATGGGCCGGAGGGAGGTAGAGTAAGAAGCGACCGGTAGTGCAGAAGTCGCCGTCACGGCGGACGCGAACCGGGCTGGGAGGCGGTGCCGAGGAGAGCTCGGGTCGAGGCCACTGCAGGACGACCCCGGCTGCTGCCAGGCGGCCCAGAGCGAGCTCGGCTGCACTGACATCCTTAGTATTGAAGTGCACCGCAGCCCACAGCGTATCAGCACGAGGAGCATCTTCGCTGTCGACGAGCATCTTGCAGAGACGATCAGAGACACGCCCATCCCCGGACGGCGAGTCGACGTGCCACAACAACGGCCCGCCCGCGTCGCCAGGCGGGAAGCCAATCTTTTCACGGAACGACGGAGAGGCCATGTGCAGCATGGAGGTATTGACACCGCCAAGGGTCGGACCGACCGGGAGAAACATCATGGAGGGATCACCCACCGGTAACGTCGGGATTTCGCCCGAGCTGCTCCACGAACAGAGTGGAAAGAGGAGGAGGTTGTGCAAGTCCACCGCTGGGGAAGGGATAGCGGGCAGGCCGGGCCACTACCTCCTTGGGGACCTCAGCCAACGGACCGGACCCCGTCATGGGCGATCCTCGCATAGAGGCGGGGAAGACGAAGGAGCGCTTGGTGCCAGTGAGAGGGGAAGAGCGCATCATGATGCCAGAAGCGTAAATCCTGCCACGAAAACGGTGCAGGGAGGCTGATCGCAGAAGAACGTAGCAATCTTGCCAAATCCACCCAATACGCCAGAGGCAGCACGTAAGAGCCACAGGAAAAGCGGAGCGCACGACGAAGCTGAAGACAGAACAACTCGCAACAACGCCGAAACGATACAGCAGACGATGCGGCGACAAGAGCCGAAAAGCTGCTCCACGATCTGACTTTCGCGCCAAATCGTGGTGGAGCGCATTTACCAAAATATCATGGTTCTGGCCTGATGTGGCCGAGTTTTGTAATGAAGATGTTGCCAGAATTGGAAAGGTAGAAGCGCAACCTGGGGTGGTGGTTCCGGAGCCAGTTCTCACGGTTGTGGTTTTCAGCAGCCGTGATCGTCACTATCAACGGCACAGCATGCGGGCCATGCTGCGCTCGTGGCTGGGCATTCAGGATTTGAAGGGCATCCATTGGCCAGGATGGACGCCAGGGGCGATTGCCCCATTGTGGTCGGTGCGATTAATCGATCGGCGGGTGCATCCAGAGGAGTACCTTATGCCTGGTTATGTGGTCTCAGACGGCACCAGGCAGCGCGACGGCACCATCGCCTTCGCGGGCTGTGTTTCAGGGGGTGGAGGATGGGTTGGCCGAGTTCATCTTCCTGGCACCTCATACGAGTCGGAGGTGGCGGGACTACTTGAAGGATTGGGAGCCATTAAGGAACGGGGGTTAGGTTCAACGCCGGTGTCTGACTGC
>JASLKB010000188.1 GCA_030747775.1 Acidimicrobiales bacterium
TTCAGACAATCCGAGGGGTGAACCGCCCGAGGGGGTGATAGCGGACATTCTTACGGGCATGGAACGCCCGGATCCTGTTGTCGAACCCGACCGTCGCCGCGGTATCGCCGCTGCGTTGGCCATCGCCACGCCTGATGACCTGGTCCTAGTTGCCGGAAGGGGACACGAGACGTTCCAGGAGGTCGAGGGGCGGTTTGTGCCGTTCGACGATCGCACGGTGGTCGTTGAGGAATGGGAGCGGCTGTGTTCCTCCACCCCGGGTACTGAGGAACCTGCTGAGGGTTCCAACGGGGGGTCGACCCGGTGATTCGCGTCCTCTTTGCGGCGGCCATCGCCATGGTCGTGTCCTTGATCGGGACCCGGCTACTCATCCTCTGGCTGACCCGGTTGAGTCTTGGGCAACCCATCAGAGACGATGGCCCCGAGGGTCACATGACCAAGGCTGGCACCCCGACGATGGGAGGCCTGGCCATTGTGGGAGGGGCATTCCTTGGTTACGTCCTAAGCGACCTCTACCGGGGCATCTACACCCGGACGGGGATCTTCGTGATGCTGGCCATCGTGAGCGGTGGGGCGGTCGGTCTGTTGGATGATTGGATCAAGGTGGTCCGGGAGCGCAATCTCGGGCTGAACAAGCGAGCCAAGATGCTCGGGCTCTTAGCCGTAGCGGTGACCTTCGCTGTGTTGATGCTCGAGTACGCCCCGACCCACACCACGCTGTCGTTCACCCGATTCAGCCAGCCGGGCCTCGAGTTGGGCGCCGTCCTGTGGTCCATATGGGCTGCGCTGCTGATCATCGGGTCGGCCAACAGCGTGAACCTGACGGACGGCTTAGACGGCCTGGCTGCTGGAGCGGGCACGTTCTGCTTCGGCGCCTATACGGCTATTGCTTTCTGGCAGTTTCGGTATCCCGAGACTTACGACATTGCTCACGCCCTAGACCTCGCTGTGGTGGCGGCTGCCATGGCTGGCGGATGTTTGGGCTTTCTCTGGTGGAACGCTGCGCCGGCGAAGATTTTCATGGGAGATACGGGTTCGTTGGCCATAGGTACGGGTCTGGCCACACTGGCGTTGGCTACAGGGACACACCTTCTGCTTCCTATCGTGGCCGGCCTGTTCGTGGTCGAGACGATCTCGGTAATCGTGCAGATCACCAGCTTCCGTCTGTTAGGTGGCCGCCGGGTCTTCCGGATGGCCCCCGTCCACCACCACTTCGAACTTTGCGGTTGGCCCGAGACCACTGTCATCATCCGTTTTTGGATCATGGCTGGCTTATGCACGGCAGCGGGCCTGGGCCTCTTCTACGCCGATTCACTGTCGGCCGGAGTGGCTGACGGGATCGGCGGATGACCGACTCCACGACTCTGGTTCTGGGCCTTGGCGTAGCTGGCCAGGCCGTCTTGGAGGCGCTCGTTCGTCGTGGGATAGAGGCCTTGGCTGTGGACGACGCTCCGGGTGATCCCGCGCGGCGGTGCGCCGGCAGACTCGGGGTTCCGCTGGTGGAGGCCCCCGGCCCGACTGACTGGCCGAGGCTCCTGGACGGAGTCTCCGAAGTGGCCATGGGGCCGGGCATACCCGACTCGCACCCGTGCCACGACGCGGCCCGGGTGGCTGGTGTCCCGGTAATGGACGAATCGGACCTTGCGGCTCGATGGGACGACCGCCCTCGCTGTGCGGTGACCGGGACCAATGGCAAGACGACGGTAGTGACCCTTGTGGTCGAGATGCTTGAACGGTCTGGTGTCCGTGCACTGGCTGCTGGGAACACTGACACGCCCCTTGTTAGGGCCATCGATGACGTGGAGGCGGCGGTATTCGTCGTCGAGGCCTCCTCTTTCCGCCTAAGCCATACGCAGGCATTCCGGGCTTCGCCGGCCGCCTGGTTGAACTTTGCGCCGGACCACCTCGACGTGCATGCCGACGTGGCCGCCTATGAGGCGGCCAAGGCAAGGGTCTTTGAGGGTGTGACTCGGCCGTCAGACGTGGTGGCCAACGCCGACGACCCAGTGGTCATGGCACACGCTCCCGAGGGGGCCAGCCTGTTCGGGGGGGCCGTAACACCTTCGCGAATCGACGGGGTCGGGGACGCTGCAGTTCTGGTGGTCGATGACGAACCGCTTCTGGAGGTGGCTGCGTTGGCCCGCTCACTACCCCACGACCTGGCCAACGCGCAGGCGGCATCCCTCCTAGCCCTCCGGGCGGGAGCGGCCCGGGAGGCTTGCGTTGAAGTCCTTGTCGACTTTGCTGGACTGGCCCACCGGATGGACCTGGTGGCCGAGGTGGATGTGCTCCTCGGTAACCTGGAGGATGCAATTCCGGCAAACGCCAAGGACGCGGCCCGTGCCGGTCTCGTCGAGGTGGCGAAGACTGTCGACTTTGGCGATACA
>JASLKB010000189.1 GCA_030747775.1 Acidimicrobiales bacterium
CGCCGGCCAACGGCACCTCCTTGTCAGGGCTTCCCTTGACGCTGAACGTGCCGTCGGCGAAGTCCAGGTCATCGGTGCTTGCCTCCAGCATGTGCGCTGCGATGACCCGGGCCTTCTCGATGACCCGTTCGGTCGCCTTCCAGATGGCGGTGCCACCCACGGCCAGCGACCGGGACCCGTAGGTGTCCATGCCCTCCGGGACGATCGCCGTATCAGAGTGGAGAACTTCCACGTCGTCGGGGTCCACGCCCAGCTGGTCGGCCACGATCATCGACCAACTGGTCTCGTGGCCCTGCCCGTGCGGCGTGGCCCCGGTAACTACCTGGACCTTGCAGGTGGGCAGGACCCGCACGGTGGCCGACTCCCACCCCCCGGCTCCGTAGTTGAGGGCACCTAGGGTCCGGCTCGGTGCCAGCCCGCACATCTCGACGTACGACGAGATGCCGAGCCCCAGATGCCTGGTCGAACCGCTGGCCCGGCGGTCGGCCTGCTCGGCCCGCTGCCTGTCCCAGTCCACCAGCTCTTTGGCCCGGTCCAGGGTGGGCTGGTAGTTGCCGGAGTCGAAGACCAATCCGGCCGGCGAGTCGTAGGGGAACTTCTCGGTCGGGATGTAGTTCCGGGACCGGATCTCATCGGGCCCCACTCCCACGGCCACCGCCAAGGCGTCCATGGCCCGCTCAATGGCGTATGTAGCCTCCGGACGACCGGCTCCCCGGTAGGCGTCGGTCGGCGTGAGGTTGGTGAAGACGCCCTTGCATGTGAACGCGTAGGCCGGGGCGTCGTAGAGGCCGTGGTAAAGGAATGCTCCCAGCAGGGGCACGCCCGGCGTGATGATCTGCAGGTAGGCGCCCATGTCGGCCAGCAGCGTCGCCCTCACCGCCGTGAGATTCCCCTCGGCGTCGGCCGCCAACTCGATGGTCTGGCGTTGGGCGCGCCCCTGGATGGTCGAGGTGGCCGCCTCGGTGCGACCCTCGGTCCACCGCACCGGAACTCCGTGGCGGAGAGCGAGAGCCATGCAGATGACCTCTTCGGCGTAGACGTCCAGTTTG
This sequence comes from Acidimicrobiales bacterium, assembly GCA_030747775.1. GTDB lineage: Bacteria > Actinomycetota > Acidimicrobiia > Acidimicrobiales > MedAcidi-G1 > UBA9410. Next base: position 1,050 of record JASLKB010000189.1, read on the forward strand.
CAGCCGAAGCCGCCACCCACCGAGGGGGCGATGACCCGCACCTTCTGCTCGGGCAGACCCAGTGTGATTGCTGCCATCACCTTGAGGATGTGCGGGATCTGGGTTGCCGAATAGAGCGTGATGTCGCCGTTGTGCGGCGCGGGCACGGCGGCGACGCCGCGCGGCTCCATCGGTGCAGGGATGAGGCGCTGCTGGACATAGGTCTCGGTGATGTGGTGCGCGGCATCGGCGAAGGCCGCCTCGACGGCGTCAGGGTCTGGGACTAGTTCCCAGACGTAGGAGACGTTGGTCCCACAGTCTTCGTGGATCACGACCTGGTCGGTCTCGGAATCCTCCATGGTCACCACGGCCTTGAGCGGCTCGTAGTCGACAACCACGCCCTCCAACCCGTCCGCGGCGGCGTAGCGGGAGTCGGCGACCACGACAGCAACGATGTCGCCCGCGTAGTTGGCCTTGTCGACGGCGACCGGCAAGTGGGCTGGGTTCTTCATGTCGTCGGTAACCGGCCAGGCGCACGGCAACGGGGCGGCCCAGGTCTCAGCCAGGTCCTCGCCGGTGTAGACGGCGACCACGCCTTCGGTGGCCAGCGCTGCGCTGGTGTCGATGCCTGTTATACGGGCATGGGCGTGTGGGCTGCGCACGCATGCGATCCACTGCGCCCCCGGAAGGGCCAGGTCGTCGATGAACTTCGACTCGCCGGTCAGCAGGGCGGGGTCCTCCTTGCGGAGCCGGGGCGTGCCCACCACGCCTCCAGTGAACGGGGTCAGGATGTCAGTCATGTCGCCCCTTCTCACTCGCTGGCCGCTAGGACGGCCTTGACGATGTTCTGGTAGCCGGTGCACCGGCAGAGATTCCCCTCGAGGCCCTCGCGCACCCTGTCAGCGTCGAGGTTGTCGTACTCGTCGACTAACGAGATGGCCGCCATGACCATGCCCGGTGTGCAATAGCCGCACTGGAGGGCATGGCACTCGTGGAAGGCCTGCTGCATCGGATGGAGGCCGTCGTCGCCGGCCAGACCCTCGATGGTCGTGACCTCGGCTCCGTCGGCCTGGGCGGCCAGAAGCGTGCACGACTTGGCCGACCGGCCATCCACGAGCACGGTGCACGCCCCGCAGGAGCTGGTGTCGCACCCGATGTTGGTGCCAGTCAGCCCAAGGTCGTCACGCAGGAAGTGCGCGAGCAGCGTGCGTGGTTCGACGTCAGCGGAACGCACCGTCCCGTTGACGGTGACGGAAACCTCCATCACCGACCCCCTTGTAGGTCACCGGACGGGCCGCCGCCACGCCATCGAGGCGGTCCCCCGGTTCCCGTCCGGTCTGACGATGGTGCCGCGGCCC
>JASLKB010000018.1 GCA_030747775.1 Acidimicrobiales bacterium
TGTCATGACGGTGTTCTGCTGGACGAAGTCAACCCCGAACACCAGGCCGGCCAGATCGATGGAGTCCTGGGCCCGCTCGGCGGCAGTGACTGAGCCCATGAACGGCTTGTCGCTGTACTTCAGGTGGGAATACACCATGTCCAGATGCCGTTTGGAGACCGGGATGTCGACGGGTTCCACGATCGTTCCTCCCGAGTGGTGGAGTCCTGGATGCAGGTACGCCAGCTTTACGAAGTTCCGGAAGTCCTCGATGGTGGCGTAGCGGCGCCCCTCTTCTAGGTCGTGGACGAAGGGTGATCCGTAGGCCGGGACCAGCACGGTGGCATCGCCGCCCACCTGGACGTTGCGGGCCGGATTGCGGCCGTGCTGGGTGTAGGTGGATGGTGCCGAGGCCTGGATGATCTGTCGGCACATGCCACGAGGGAACCGCACTCGCTCGCCATCTACGTCCGCGCCCGCGTCGGCCAGCAGGGTCAGTGCCGACGGGTAGTCGCGAAAGTCGATTCCGATCTCTTCGAGGATGGTGTCGGCCGAGTGCTCGATGGTTTCCAGTCCCTCGGTTGATAACACCTCGAAGGGGGCCATGGTCCGGGTCAGGTACGCCTGGGTTCCAGCCGAGGCCTTCGATCGGGCCGCCTGACGGGCGGCCCGGCCACCACCGCGTCGACCGGAGCGGCCTCCGGTGGGCTGTGGTTGTTCGTCGGTCAGGTCGCTCATGGGGTCTTTCCCTCTCTCGTTGCGTTCTTGCGGCGACGTCGTCGTCCGGAACGCTCCGAGCCGGTCCCTGAGGGGTCGGGGCGCACGGGGAGCGTGATCCGGGTGGATAGTCGCGGGTAATCGGCGGTCCGGTGGGGGATAGCCATGGCGGCCACGAAGTGGTCCTGGAATGCCGGCTCGAGGGCAGTTTCGACCTTTTCGATGTGGTCCACTATCTCGGTGATCGACTTGCGGGCCGAGCCCGAGAGCAGGGCGATGGCTGCCCCGGCGCCGGCTGCGTTGCCGACGCTGGTCACCCGGTCTGGGTCGCAGTCGGGCACCAGGCCCAGCACGGTGGCCCGGATGGTGTCGATATGGCTACCGAAGGCTCCGGCCAGACCGATCGCGTCGATGGTTTCGACGTCCAGATGGTCCATGAGCAGGCGGATCCCAGCGTAGAGGGCCGCCTTGGCCAGCTGGATGGCGCGAATGTCGTTCTGAGTGACGAGGACACGATCACCACTGAATCCCAGTTCGGCGGGGTCAAACAGGACGTAGGAGAAGGTGCGGCCGTCAGGCACGATGCGGTCCGAGGGTTTCGTCCCCCAACCAGCGATCACCCCGTCGGCGTCCATGAGGCCGGCCATCCAGAGCTCGGCTACTACTTCGATGATCCCTGAACCACAGATTCCGGTCACGCCAGTGGATGACGCGGCTTCGGCAAAACCGTCTTCGTCTGACCAGGCGTCCACCCCGATGATCCGGAATCTGGGTTCACCGGTAGTTCCCTCGATGCGGACCCGTTCAATGGCCCCAGGGGTGGCCCGTTGGCCCGAGCTGATCTGAGCCCCCTCGAAAGCCGGTCCGGTAGGGCTTGAGGCGGCCAGCACCCGGTCGTGACCGGCCAACACGATTTCGGCATTGGTGCCCACGTCCACGACGAGTCGAGTGGATTGGCCCTGCTGACCGAGGCCACTGCTCACGTCCTTTCCCAGACCAGTAGCCAGGATCACCGCAGCGGTATCGGCCCCTACGTGGCCGGCGATACACGGCAGCACGTGGACCCGGGCTGCCGGATGGGCTTCGATGGTCAGGTTGTGGGCCCCCAGGTCGAGGGCCTGGTCGACGGCCAGGGTGAACGGCGCCCTGCCCAGCGGGGTGGGGTCGTAGCCCAGGAACAGGTGGTGCATAACCGGGTTGCCCACCAGTACCAGCTCCAGCACCTCGTCGCGGGCGGCGTCGACCTGGCCGACCAGTTCCCCCACCAGGTCGTCGAGGGCACCGCGGACAGCGCTGGTCAACTCTGCCTCGCCGCCCGGGTTCATCATCACGTAGGAGACCCGACTCATCAGGTCCTCGCCGAAGCGGATTTGCGGGTTCATGGTTCCGGCGGTGGCCAAGACTTCGCCGGTGGCCAGGTCGCATAGGTGCCCCGCGATCGTGGTCGAACCGACGTCGATGGCCGCGCCCAGTGCGCGGTCCCGCAATCCCGGCCACACGGCCACCACCTCGCGGTCGTCGCGGACGGCCACGGTGATTGTCCGGTTCCCGTCAGCTAGCGCCTGCTGAACATCGCCCACCAGGTCATCGGCCACCGTCAGGCCTTCCAGGCCCCACTGGTCGGTCAGCGCGTTGACGAGGAGCTGCCCCTCGCCGATTGACTCGTCCAAAGTGGGTTCGGGGACTTCAACCAGACGCAGGACCAGCACGGGGTCAAGCGCTAGGTCACCCAGGTCGACCTCCTTACGGACCACCTGTTGGTGGACCTGGCTCTCGGCCGGGACGTCGACCACCAGGTCGCCGCAAACCGTGGCCGCGCACCCCAGGCGACTGTCGCCGGTTAGTGGACGGCGTCCCCGGTACTTCTCCTCAGTGGTGCCGCGCCCGGAGATGTGGTTCGGGGTGGCGGTGATCCCGTGCTTGGCGAACTCGCCGAAAGTAGGAACCACCTGGCAGCGGCCACAGATCCCTCGGCCGCCACATACCGAGTCCAGGTCGACGCCTAGCCGACGGGCCGTGTCCAGCACTGTCGTGCCGTTGGGCACCGACCCGCGCAGCCCCGACGGCGTGAAGACCACCAGGTGCTCGACGGGTTCGGTCATGGTCGGGTGCCAGTTCGGATCCCGGCTCAGGCGGACTGGCGACGCCGATTGCCGCGCCGTTCTCGGCCGCCACCGGCAGCCTCCGGGTCCCGGTTCTGGCGGATCCACGAGGCGCAGTTGGTATCGGCGCCGGTCAGCACGTCTGCGGCCTGAATGGCCGCCTTCACCTCGGGATGCATCGGGCTCATGATGGCCGACGTCATGCCGTGGCTGATGGCCATGGCCAGGAAGGTGCCGGTCACGGCGTGCCGGTTTGGTAGACCGAAGCTGACATTGGACGCACCACAGGTCGTGTTGACCTGGAGTTCCTCGCGGAGTCTTCGGACCAGTCGAAACACTTGCTGGCCTGCTGTGCCCATGGCACCGATGGGCATCACCAGAGGGTCCACCACCACATCTGACGAGGGGATTCCGTGGTCGGCGGCCCGCTCGACAATCTTCTTGGCCACGGCGAAGCGCACGTCGGGGTCCTCGGAGATGCCGGTGTCGTCATTGGAGATAGCCACAACAGCGGCGCCAGTGCGAGCTACCAGCGGCAGGACCCTCTCCAGTACCTCGTCCTCGCCGGTGACCGAGTTAACCAGCGGCTTGCCCTCGTAGACGGCGAGGCCGGCCTCTAGGGCTTCGATTATCGACGAGTCGATAGACAGCGGGACGTCGACTACCGACTGCACGAGTTGGACGGCCCGGGCCAGTAGGGCTGGCTCGTCGGCCAGCGGGATGCCGGCGTTGATGTCCAGCATCTGGGCTCCGGCCTCTACCTGGGCGATGGCATCGGCTTCCACCCGGCTGAAGTCGCCGGCCTTCATCTCCTCGGCGAGGAGCTTTCGGCCGGTGGGATTGATGCGCTCGCCGATCATCACGAACGGTCGGCCGAAGCCGATGGCCACTTCGCGGCTGGGGGAGCTGAGGATGGTGTCGGTCATCTGGGTGACGGCTCTCTATTCAAGGGTGTGTGGTCCGGGTGGACGGGGGTCAGGTTTCGATACCGCCGGCCTGCACCAGGTGCTCGAGGCGTTCCCGGTCGTAGGCGGCGTCGATACGGGCGATCTCGTCGGCTACCGCGGTGGCCATATCGTCCGACAGCGGGGTTGACTCGCGGCGCCACTGGGCGATGTAGGAGTCGGTGTCGTCCATGCCGGCGGCCATGGCTGCCCGGTCTATGGCGTGCTGGAAGCGGGCGTCAAGCAAGGCCTTCTCTCGGGTTCGCCCCTCCTGTGCCGTGACCTGGGCGGGAATGTCGCGCCAGTAGATGGTGACGAGTTCGGCGGCCATGAGTTCAGTGCGTTTCTGCGGGAGCTGGGTGATTGGTATCCGTGGGGCGGGAGCCAATCCCCACCAGGACCCGGGCTTCTAGGTTGGACAGACCGGTAGGTCGATGCTCGAACGATAGGCCCAGCTGATCGGCGGCTACCCGGGCCCGGTCCAGTAGGTCAGGGTCATCAATCTGGGATAGGTAGGCGAGGCGACGGTAGTTGCCGAACACCGCGTGGAGCATCTCGGGGTGGGTGTCCAGCCAGAACGCCTTCACCACGAGTCGGTCGAAGTGCTTCACCAGATAGTCGGTGAGGAAGAAGGTGCCCAGTTCCTCGGCGTGTAGGTCAGCGAATGCCTCGCTACCGGCGAGGAACTCGTAGCAGTGGTCACCGGGGAGGCGGTCCACACCGAGTTCTTTGCAGACCACGTCCAGTCGTCCGCCGGTACCGCAGTCTCCGTAGCCCACGAAGATCCGCTGGTACCGGTCGGTGGCCGCCCGGACGCGTGTGGCCACGGCGTCGGGGATTACCTCGGGAGTGTTGTGGAAAGAGGCGGGCAGACACTCGACGTCGATGTGGGATAGGCCGTTGGCCTCCACCACCTGGAGCAACTCGCGGGCGAGTGCGCCACAGGCGACGATGAGGGTCCTCCCGCCGGATGCCATGGAGGCACCGGTGGGCTCGGTCACCGTCGGGTTCAGGCGGCCGCGGCCCGGCGCTCGGCGACCAGGCGACTGGCCGTCTCGGCGGCCACCGCGGCGTCCCGACAGTAGGCGTCCGCGCCTATGGCTTCGCCGAACTCTTCGTTCAGCGGGGCACCGCCCACGATCACTGAGTACTCCTCGCGGAGGCTCTTTTCCTCGAGAGTGTCGATTACGACCTTCATGTACGGCATGGTCGTGGTTAGTAGGGCCGACATGCCGAGGATGTCGGGCTTGTGTTCGTCGAGCGCCCCGAGGAACTCTTCGACGTCGGTGTTGATCCCGAGATCGATGACCTCGAAGCCGGCGCCTTCGAGCATCATTCCGACCAAGTTCTTGCCGATGTCGTGGATGTCGCCCTTGACGGTTCCTATGACCACCTTGCCAATGGGCTCAGCGCCGGTCTCGGCCAGCAGGGGCCGGAGGATAGCCATGCCAGCCTTCATGGCGTTGGCGGCCAGCAGCACCTCGGGCACGAAGAGGATGCCATCGCGGAAGTCGATGCCCACGATTCGCATGCCCTCAACCAAGGCGTCGTTCAGGACCCGTCCGGCGTCCCAACCTCGACCCAGGAGGATGTTGGTCCCCTCGGTGATCTCGTCCGCGAGGCCGTCGTAGAGATCGTCGTGCATCTGGGCGGTCAGGTCCTCGTCGCTGAGGTCCGCCAGGATGATCTCTTCTTCAATACCGGTGTCTTCGGCCATTGATGCGCTCCGTTGCGTATCGGGGGACGCTCTCACGTCCCGTGGTCACCCGTATGTGCTGGTCGAATGGTTGTCACGGTAGCCGGAATGCAGGAAACTGGCTTCCCGCTAGGCGGGAAGATCCTGTATTGTGGGAAATAATATCCGGCCCGGCCGGAGGTTGTCCACTCCGGTTGGGAGCAAGACGGCTGCCGGGCGGGGGACCCGACAGGTGGGAGGGGACAGAGGTGGAGAGTGTCCAGAGCATCGACCGGGCCTTCCAGATACTGACTGAACTAGCCGACGAGCCAGCCGGTATCAGCGAGCTGTCACGGCGGCTCGATCTCCCCACCAGCACGGTTGCTCGGCTCCTGGGCACTCTCGAGCAGCTGGGCGCTGTCGAGCGGATGCCCGACGAAAACGGCTACCTGGTTGGGCCGGCACTAGTGACCTTGGCAGCCAGCGTGGATCCGACCCAGAGCTTGCTAGCCGTGGCCCAGAAAACCATGCAGGAACTGGTCGACCTGGTGGCAGAGGCGGTGGGTCTGTCTGTTCCGGCCGGATACGACGTCCACTACATCGGTCAACTGGACTGTGCGAACCCCGTCCAGGTCCGTGACTGGACCGGGGTCAGACTGCCCATGCATATCGTGCCTTCAGGCATGGTCATCATGGCCCACTGGCCCGAGGGGGCCGTGGACCGGTACCTCGACCGAAAGTTGGATCGGTACACGGCGAGCTCAGTCACCCATCCGGAGCAGATCCGAAGTCGTCTCGCCGAGATCCGGAAGGTCGGGTATATCTGGATGGAAGAGGAGTTCGCCGTTGGCATTAACTCGGTGGCTGCCCCTCTGTTCAACCAGTCTGGAGCCGTGGTGGGGGCCCTGCACAGTCACGGTCCGAGCTATCGGTTCCCCGATCCGACACTACGGGACATCCTCAGCGACCGGGCACGCTCGGCGGCCGCCGAGATTTCAGCCGCCCTAGGCTACGTGGCGTGATACTTGGGCCCGTGGGGCCGGACAGGGACCTTGCTTAGGTCCTCCAGGTCGTTCGGAGCGTCTCCAGCCCCCCGTCGACAGAGATCGTCTGACCGTTGACGAACCGGGCGGCCGGAGAGGCCAAGAACACTGCCATGGCCGCGATGTCTCGGCCCTCCACGAACGTCCGCATCGATACCTGCTTCTCATAGGTCGCCCGTAGGTCGGCCGCCGATTCACCTGTGGTCGCGGCTTCGGCATCGATCACCCGGACCATGCGGTCGCCGTCCACCGACCCGGGACAGAGCACGTTCACCCGGATCCCGAACTCGCCCACCTCCATGGCCAGTGTGTCGCCTAACCCGACGATGGCGTACTTGGAAGCCGCGTAGGGAGAACGCATCGGAAACCCGGTGATTCCGGCGGTAGACGAGGTCAGCAGGATCGAACCGCCCCCGGCGGCCCGCATGGCGGGAACAGCCCGGCGGCAGCAGAGAAAGGCGCTGCGGACGTTGACGGCCATGGTTCGGTCCCAGCCTTCAACGTCGAGGTTTTCGACCGGGCCGGTCGGACCAGCGATGCCGACGTTCGCACACAACACGTCTAGACCCCCGAGACCTCCGGCGTCGGTCGGGGCTAGCAACTCGTCGAACAGGTCGTCGACGCCGGCAGGATTAGATACGTCTACCCCGGTGAAGCCACAGCCGTCGGGTTCGCCACCGCGGGCCTCAGCCAGGTCGGCAACGTGGACGCGGGCGCCCGCCTCGCCGAACGCCTCTGCCATGGCCCGCCCGATGCCCGAGGCACCTCCGGTGATTAGCACCCGCTGTGGTTCCGTCATCGGGGTCCTCCACTGGTTGAGATCCACGGTGTCAGCGAACCGGAGTCCTGACATCACCGTGTGACGCGAAAGTTACCCCCCCGCCAGCATCTTCGGGAGGGGATGGGTACGCTCCCCACGCCTCTCGGCGTCTGCCGTCGGGCAACACCCAACCGTCCCCGGTCGATCCCACCTCTATGGTCGGATCTTCCCGGGCCGTGTCGTAGGAGAACAATCGAATGAGTGACTTCCCGACTCGCGCCAACGTCGTCGTGATCGGTGCCGGCATTGTCGGCAACTGCATCGTTGGCCACCTGGCCCGTCTGGGGTGGAACGACCTGGTCCTGCTGGACAAGGGTCCGTTGCCTAACCCCGGAGGTTCGACCGGCCACGCCTCAAACTTCATATTCCCGGTGGATCACAACAAGGAGATGGCCCTGCTCGGTGAGCAGAGCGCCAACCAGTTTCGCGACATGAATATGTCGGTGGATTCTGGCGGCATCGAGGTAGCCCGCACCCCTGAGCGGATGCACGAACTCACCCGCCGCATGACATCAGCCATGGCATGGGGCATCGAGGCCCACATGCTGACCCCCGCTGAGGTCAAGGAACTGGTTCCGTTCATCAATGCTGACGTCATTCTCGGTGGCTTCTACTGTCCGACAGTGTCGGTGGTGGACTCGCTCGAGACGGGCACCATCATGCGCCGCGAGGCCATCGAGACAGTCGGCTGCCAAGTTTTCGCCAACACCGAAGTGCTTGATATCGAGACCGCCGAGGGCGAGGGTGGCATCACCACCGTCAAGGCCGTGGTGACCGACAAAGGCACTGTCGAGGCCAACTACGTGGTTGTGGCCTGCGGCGTCTGGTCCAACCGCATCGCCAACATGGCCGGTGCCACCATTCCGCTGGTTCCCACCGTCCACCAGATGGCTGACGTGGGCCCCATGGACGTCCTTGCCGAGACCAACAACGAGATCGGCTACCCGATCGTCCGTGACATGGACACCTTTTGTTATGAGCGGCAGTCTTCGGGCTCCATGGAGGTCGGGTCGTACGGCCACCGGCCGATCCTTCACCACCCAGACGAGATCCCATCCAACGCCGAGGCCGCGCTATCGCCGACGGAGATGCCGTTCACCCCGGATGACTTCGACGACCAGATGGAGTCGGCCATTGAGTTGATGGACATGCTCGGAGACGCCGAGATCAAGTACGCCATCAACGGCTTGCTTTCGCTCACCCCCGACACCATGCCGTGCCTAGGCGAGACCACCGAGGTGCGAAACCTTTGGTCGGCAGCAGCGGTGTGGGTCAAGGAGGGTCCGGGCATGGCTCAGGTGGTCGCCGAGTGGATGACCCACGGATACCCCCGCGTGATCGACGTCCACGGTGCTGACATCTCCCGCTTCTACGACGAGGAGCGGACCGACGAGCACATCTGGTCCCGCGCCGACGAGAGCTTCAACAAGACCTACGGCATAGTTCACCCGGCCGAGCAGTGGGAGGGGCGCCGCAACCTTGCCGTCGGTCCCTACTTCTCCCGTCAACAGGATCTCGAGGCGATGTTTTTCCAGGCTCGGACCTGGGAGCGTCCGCAGTGGTATGGCAGCAACGCCGACCTCGTGGAGCGGTACGACCTCTCCGAGCGCGAGGTGGAGTGGGACAATCGCTGGTGGAGCCCCATCACCACCGGTGAGCACCTCAACATGCGCGAGCACTGTGGCGTAGTCGACTTGAGCGCCTTTCAGATCTATGAACTCACCGGGCCGGGGGCCATCGAGTACGCCGAGCGCCTAGCTGTCAACAAGGTCGATGTGGCCGTTGGTCGGTCGGTCTACACCCCGTGGCTGACACCTGACGGCGGATTCCACTCAGACCTCACCATGATGCGCCTCGGCGAAGACAGCATGCGCATCGTGACCGGCGTGTTCGACGGAGGTCGGGACGAGTTCTGGACCCGACGCCACATGCCAACCGACGGTTCGGTGACCTTTGCCAATATCACCAGACAGTTGACCACGCTCGGCCTCTGGGGACCCAATGCCCCGGCGGTGCTGTCCGAACTAACCGGCCAGGACCTGAGTCAGGACGGTTCCCCCTACGGCTCGATTATCGACACCGAGGTGGCCGGTCTGCCCGTACAACTGTTTCGCATCTCGTACGTGGGCGACACCGGCTGGGAGATCTACACGGCTTGGGACAATGGCCCCGCTCTCTGGGACGCCCTCATGGAGACTGGCGCCGACCTAGGCATCCGCCCGACCGGTGGTGGCGTCTACGGCTCGTCGGGTCGCCTCGAGAAGGGGTACCGCCTGATGGGCGCCGAGCTGGAGAGCGAGTACAACCCACTGGAGGCCGGCCTAGCCCGGCCGAAGCTAAAGGCAGCGGACTTCATCGGGCGGGAGGCTTACCAGGCGGCTCGAGAGGCCGGTGACCCGGAGGTGCTCATGTGCACCCTCACCGTCGAGAACCAGACCGACGGCCAGGGCCGGGATCGCCACATGATGGGTGGCAACGAGCCGATCCTGGACGCGGATGGCCATCGCATCGTGGACAGCCACGGTCGGTGTAGCAGGGTTACCTCGGCGGGCTACGGCCCGTCGGTGGCAAAGCACCTGCTGATGTCCTACCTCCCGCGAGAGTTGGCCGTACCTGGTACCGACCTACAGGTGATGTACATGAATGAGCTCTACCCAGTGAAGGTGGCGTCCACCGGCGCCGTCTTCGATCCGGATGACAACCGGATGAAGGCCTGATCCCGCGCGTATGAGGATCCTCGTCTGCGTCAAGCGCGTCCCTGCGCCCGGCGCCCGCATCAATGTCACCGTCGACGGCCAGGCCGTCGACGCTGCCCACCTGGGCTTCACCACCAGCCCGCACGAGGAGTGCGCGGTGGAGGAGGCCGTTCGACTAACCGAGATACATGGTGGCCAGGTCACCGTCATGACCCTTGGCCCGACCGAGGCCGAGGAGCAGCTCCGGTACGCGGCCAGCGTGGGAGCCCACCACTTCGTGCTGATCCCCATCGACGAGGTGGACTGGGACCCGCAACGCACCGCGGCGGCTCTCTCCGAAGCGATTGCCGAGGTCGAGATCACTGACGGTGCGTTCGACCTGATCCTGTTTGGGAACGAGTCGGCCGACGCCGGAGGCTTCCAGGTTGGGGTCCGGGTGGCCAATCGTTTGGACCGACCAGTGGTCAACGGCATCAAGGGGATTGAGGTGGGCGGCGACGCGTCCACAGACCTGTCCACCGGCGTCGTTTCGGCCCGGCGGGAGATCGACGGTGGCTTCGAGGTCTACGAGTTGCCCATGCCGGCAGTGCTCGGCGTGAAGGAGGGTCTCAACCTCCCGCGGTACCCGACCATGAAGGGCCGACTGGCCTCCAAGAAGGCCGTGATAGCCACCGACCAACGGACCGCCGATGTCGGCGGCCAGGAGCGGGTGCGGCTCCACCGACCGGTAGAGCAGATCAGCGAGACGGTGATCTTGGGCACCGGCGCGGATGCCGCTCCGGCGGTCGTGGACCTGCTCGAGGAACTGGGGGTTCTTTCATGAGCCTGCTCGTCGTTTGCGATCACGACCGGGGCAGCCTCTCGGAGGCCTCACTGGAGGCGCTCACCTTCGCGCGACCGTTGGCTGCAGCTGTCGGCCTCGAGCTGGCTGCGGTGGTCATCGGCGAGGGCGCTGAGGCTGCGGCTCTCGATCTGGGGGCCCACGGCGCGGAGATCGTGCACGTGGCTTCGCACCCGGTGCTGACCGACTTCGGTCCTGAGGCATGGGGCGAGACGGTGGTGCAGTTGGTGCACAGCATCGGGGTGACCGCCGTAGTGGCCTGCGGCACGGACCGTGGCAACGAGGTGGTGGCTCAGGTGGCCGCCCGCCTTGACCAGCCGTTCGTGGCCAACTGCCTCAGCGTCGACCCGATCGGGGACGGCTCCGGGAATTGGACCATGACCCGTGTCCAGTGGGGAGGCTCGCTGCTCGAAGACACCACGCTTACCGCCGGTGTCCGTCTGGTGACGGTGGCCCACCATGCCGTTGAGGCAGAGGTCGCCGATGAGCCTGCGGCCGGCATCCTGTCGGCGTTTAGCCCGAACCTTGATGGCTCTTTGGCTCGTACCGTGGTGACCGACAGGGTGGTGCTGACCAAGGGCATCACCCTGTCCACCGCGCCGGTGGTGGTGGGTGGCGGCCGCGGCGTCGGATCAGCCGAAGCGTTCGCTCCCTTGGAGGAGTTAGCCGCTGAACTAGGCGGCGTGGTTGGGTGTTCGCGTGCGGTGACCAACAACGGTTGGCGACCCCACAGCGACCAGGTCGGCCAGACCGGGACCCGGATCGCACCGGAGATCTACATTGCCAGTGGTATCTCTGGCGCCATCCAGCACTGGGTGGGAGCCATGGCGGCCAAGAACATCCTGGCGATCAACACCGATCAGGAGGCCAACATGGTCACTCGGGCTGGCCACGCGGTGATTGGGGACCTGCACCAGGTCATCCCGGCCATCACCGAAGAGGTTCGTCGCCGGCGGGGTTGACCGCGGTTGCCTAGTCCATGGGGAACGGCGCCACCATCTGTTGGGGTTGCACCCGGCTGTCCTCCCGTTGCGCGGTGCAGTGGGTCCGGTCAGGTGCCCAGACCCTCACGGTCGAGGCGGCGCACGAATACCCCGGACAGGGGCTTGGGCTCGAAGTACGACGACTTGGGAGGCATGAGTCCGTCCTCGTCAGCCACAGCCATCATCTCGGCCACCGAAGTGGGGTGGAGAACGAAGCCGATCCACTGGTCGGCGTCGCAGCGTTCGATGAGCGAGTCGATTCCCACCGGCTCGGGTACGTAGTCGATCATCGGATCCGAACCCGGGTCGGTGATGGCCAGCACCGGGGCCAGGATCGAGTCCTGGAGACGGGACACGTCAAGCCGGTCAACGGCCCGGTCCCCCGACGCTGCCGGCAGGTCCATGGAGAACCATCGGCCGGCGACGTAGATACCGACCGCGCCGGAGCCGTTCGGTCGAGCCTCGGCGACGTCGGTACACGGCGTGAGGTGACCGACCGCCGAGAGGGCGGCGATCAGGTCCTCGGTTGATCGACCTGTGCGGTCGCCCACCCGTCGGTGGGCGGCGAGGACCTGCATCTCAGCGTCGGGGAACAATACGGCCTGGGTCCACTGCAGCGGATGGCTTCCGTCGATTCCGGGGTTCCGGTGTAGGGCCTCGACCGCTGCGGCCAGCCGGTGGTGTCCGTCGGTGACGTATAGGGGGCGGTCACCCATAGCGACTATCAGGGCGTCAGCGGCTTCACCGGAAAGTGCCCATACGGTCTGGTGGATGCCGTCCCCGTCCGCCTCTAGAACCGGTTCGCCGGCACAGCCGGTGGCGATGGCGGCATCCAGGACGGCGTCAGTCCGGTAGGTCAACGAAATGGGACTGGACGACATGCCGACCTCGAGAAGGTGCCGGGTCAGCAGGTCGGCCCGGCCGGGACGGACCGCCTCGTGGCGCAGCACCCGCCGGTCGCCCGGCTCGGTCACCGGGACCAGGCCCATGACCCCCGTTTGGACGTGGTCGACGACCTCCAACCGGTACAGGAAAAGCGACGGCTCATCGTGGTACCGGTAGGCACCCGCGTCGTAGATCCGCTGCATCGACTCGACGCATTGGCCGATCAGCCAGTCCACGTCGTCGTGCCACTCGGCCGGCACGTCCTCCTGTGACCGGGTGACGTTCAGGAAGCTATACGGGTTCGACTCGGCGATGGCCACCCGCTCGGCTGCGGTATAGGCGTCGTAGGGGCCTGTAGTGACCCGGTCGGCCCACTTCGGATCGACGACCAGCCCCGGGAAGGGGCGCAGGACGCTCATCGGCCGGTCCTACTCGTCACGTGCAGTGATCTGGACTTGGATCACGTTGTCCAGGCCGGCCAACTCACTGGTGACGTCATCGCTGACGTGGCCCACCACGTCAATGATGGCCATGGCGGCGTTCGACCCATGGAAGACCTTGTTGGCCATGGTCTGGACGTTGATGTCGCCCCGTCGCAGCACCTGGAGGGCGGCGGCCAGCACGCCCACCCGATCGAAGTGCCGAATGGTGATGGTGGCCGAACCCACCCGGGTCCGAACCACGTTCACGCAATTTGTCGGATCACCGGCCCGGTAGGCCTCGATTACATCTACGGTGCCGGCCGAGGTGGCGTCCTGGGCCTGCTGAGTCGACGCCCCGATGTGGTGGGTGCCGATCACGTTGGGGTGGGAGGCCAGTGCCGAGATGAACTTCCCCGCACCGCTGTCTGGCTCATCGCGAAATACGTCCAAGCCAGCCCGGATGCCCTTGTCGTCCATAGCGGCAATAAGCGCCTCCTCATCGACGACCTCGCCGCGGCTGGTGTTGATCAGAATGGCACCGGGCTTCATCAGGGCTAGGAGGCGCCCGTCGATCAGGTTCTCGGTCGACTCGCCACCAGGCACGTGGATCGAGATGATGTCGGACTCGGCTACCAACTCATCGAGGTTCTCGACGAGGCGGATGCCGATAGACCGAATCCGGGCTTCCACGTCGTTTCGCCGGTCAGTCTTGCGTTCGGCGACCACCGTCATCCCGAACGAGCGGGCTCGTTCGGCAACGGCCAGTCCGATTTCGCCCACGCCGACCACGCCAAAGGTTTTACCCATGAGGCCGCCGGCCTTCGAGTAGCCCTTCTTGTCCCACATGCCGTTCTTGAGGTCACTGGTGGCTGCCGGGATGTGGCGGTCGACGGCCAGCAGCAGGCCGAGGGTGAGTTCGGCCACCGCGATCGAATTGGTGCCCGGCACGTTGCACACGTAGATCCCGGCATCCGCGGCCGCCTGGCAGTCGATGGTGTTGGTCCCGGCGCCTGACCGAACGATCAGGCCGAGGCGGTCGGAGCGGCCGATGGCCTCGGCAGTGACCTTGGTGCTACGGACGACCAGCACGTCGTAGCCCTCGATGGCGTCGGGGATGCCCTCGGCACCGAGTTCGGGTGAGACGGTGCACTCGTCGCCCCGTTGGGCCAAGAGGTCGACGTACGCCTCGGGCAGGGCGTCTGCGAACAGGATCTTCATGGTTGCTCCTTCGGCACGCCGACGCCGGCACATGTAGTGCGGACGGCGGGGTAGCCTGCGCGGATTCTGGTACGGACCGGGCCTCCACGCCCTTATCGGGACGGTGATCCGGGCCGAGGGTAAGCCTACGCAAGGCCCGTTCTCGGGACAATGGGACAGGTAATACAACAGTTAATACAACAGTGGGACAGTCACCCTCCCGGTCAGGAGGGAGACGGGAAGAAGGGGCCTCGTGACCCGATCTATGAACCGTGACGTCATCATCTCGTGCGCCGTGACCGGCGCGGGCGACACAACCGGCCGTAGTGAGCACGTACCGGTCACACCGGAACAGATCGCCTCTTCGGCGTTAGACGCCGCGTCGGCTGGGGCGGCCATTGTCCACTGTCACGTGCGTGACCTGGACACCGGGAAGGGCACGCGGACCGTGGATCTCTACCGTGAGGTGGTCGACCGGATTCGCGAGAAGAACACCGACGTGGTGGTCAACCTGACAGCCGGCATGGGCGGCGATCTCAACGTCGGCCCAGACGATGCGCCGATGGACTGGCAGCCCGGCACCGACCTGGTCGGCGGTTTGGATCGCCTGGCCCACGTGGAGGCCATCCGACCCGACATCTGCTCCATGGACTGTGGGTCGCTGAACTTCGGCGACGACAATGAGGTCTACGTGTCCACGCCGGCGATGCTGAGGATAATGGCCGAGCGGGTCCGGGAGTTGGGCGTGCGGCCCGAATTGGAGGTGTTCGACACCGGCAATTTGTGGTTCGCCGAGACGATGATCGCTGAGGGCCTGATCGACGCCCCGTACTGGATTCAACTCTGCCTCTCAATTCCCTATGGCACGCCGCTGGACGTGGGGATCCTGCAGGCCATGGTGAACCGGCTGCCCGACGAGGCCGAGTTCACCTCGTTCGGGTTGGGGGCCATGCAGATGCCGATGGTGGCGCAGTCGGTGATGTTGGGTGGACACGTGCGGGTCGGGCTCGAGGACAACCTCTATCTGGAGCGGGGAGTGCTGGCCACCAACGCCCAGTTGGTTGAGAAGGCCATCTGCATCGTCGAGTTGATAGGTGCCCGGATCCAGTCGCCCGCTGACGCTCGTCAAACCCTGCAGATCAGCTGAGGATCTTAGGGTGACCGATCCCGTGCGAACGGTCGGTGTGGTGGGCACCGGGGTTATCGGTGCCGGCTGGGCAGTCCGGGTACTGGCCCGCGGTCATGACGTGGTGGCCTGGGACCCGGCTCCTGATGCCGAGGACCGCTTACGAATGGCCGTCGAGCGTGACTGGCCCTCGGCGGTGAAGCTGGGGCTTTTCCCGAGGGCTGATCCATCGCGCCTGACGTGGGCTGACAGTGTCGAGGACTTGGCTGGCCGGGTCGACTGGATTCAGGAAAGCGCCCCAGAAAACGAGGCCGTGAAGCGGCCGCTTCTGCAGGCGTTGGCCGCCCATTCAGGCCCCGGGGTGGTCATCGCCTCGAGTTCCTCGGGGCTGCTCCCCACCAACCTTCAGGCTGGTTGCGACCATCCGGAGCGGGTGCTGATTGGGCACCCGTTCAACCCGGTGTACCTGCTTCCGCTCGTCGAGATCGTGGCTGGTGAAGAGACGTCGACGGCCGCCATGGACGCCGCTAGGGCCCACTACGACGACCTGGTGATGCACCCGCTGGTGGTGCGCAACGAAATCGAGGGCTACCTGTCGGACCGGCTCCAGGAGGCCCTGTGGCGGGAGGTCCTCCACCTGGTCAACGACGGGGTGGCAACCACCCGGGAGTTGGACGAGGCCGTCAACTATGGCCCCGGGTTGCGGTGGGCCGGCATGGGTACCAATCTGACCTTCCACCTGGCTGGGGGCGAACAGGGGATGCGCCATATGCTCCGCCAGTTCGGCCCGGCGCTGAAGCTGCCCTGGACGAAGCTTGAGGCGCCGGAGCTAACCGACGATCTGATCGAGGCGATGGCCGACGGTTGCGAGGAGCAGGCCGAGGGCCG
This sequence comes from Acidimicrobiales bacterium, assembly GCA_030747775.1. Taxonomy (GTDB): domain Bacteria; phylum Actinomycetota; class Acidimicrobiia; order Acidimicrobiales; family MedAcidi-G1; genus UBA9410. The sequence goes on from JASLKB010000018.1 coordinate 16,319, forward strand.
TTCAATCGCCGAACTAGCCCGCCTTCGGGACGACTATGTGATCGGGGTGATGCGATCATTGCGGCCACTGAACTTGGGCGCCGGCCGTCTGGTTGCTGAACGCGAGGCCCGAATCCATGAAGCGGGGTCAACTCCATCGTGGACCGAGGGTGAAGTCGTGGCAGCCCCGCTGGCGTTGTACGAGACGGTCGTGGAGCCCGACTGGGTGGATTACAACGGCCATATGTCGGAGTGGGCGTTCCTCACCGCCTTCGGCTGGGCCAGCGACAAACTGTTTCGGTATATCGGGATCGACGAGGATTATCGGGCGGCCGGTCACACCTTCTTCACTGTGGAGACCCACCTCAACTATGTGCAGGAGGCCTCGCTCGGTGAACCGTTGCGATTCACCACCCGCGTGCTCGGAGTGGATGCCAAGCGGCTGCACTTTTTCCACGCCATGTATCGGGTAGATGAAGGCGGGGTCACCGGCGAGCTGCTGTGTACCACCGAGCAGATGCTGCTTCACGTCAACACTGATACCGGGTCAACCGCTCCGATGCTCGACGGCCCGGCGGCCGCCCTAGCCGCTATCGCCGATGCCCATGCCGACTTGCCTGTTCCACGTCAGGTGGGGCGGGTCATGCAGATCCCCGGCTGATCCAGAAGGAGCCACCTATGGACTTCGCCTTAACCGACGAGCAGGAGATGGTGGTCGACACCATCCGGGCCTTTACCGAGCGCGAGCTGGTGCCCTATGAGAATGAGGTCGAGCATCTCGGCGACGTACCAACCGAACTCGTATCCCAGATCCGCGACCGTGCACTGGCCGCGGGGATTTACGCCGCCAACATGCCTGCTGAGATGGGCGGCGGCGGCCTCGATAACCTGACTATGGCTCTAGTCGACCGGGCTTTCGGCTGGACCCAGTACGCCCTCCATTACGTCGTGGCCCGTCCGTCGAACATCCTCCTGGCCTGCGTGGGTGACCAGATAGAGGAGTACCTGCTGCCCACCATCCGCGGTGAGCGTGTCGATTGCCTGGCGATGAGCGAGCCCGACGCCGGGTCCGACGTGCGGGGCATGACTTGCCGGGCGGTGCGTGATGGTGACGACTACGTCATCAACGGGACCAAGCACTTTATCAGCCACGCCGACTTAGCCGACTACACGATCCTGTTCGCGGCGACCGGCGAGGAGGACACTCCCCGGGGCCCCAAGAAGTTGATCACGTCATTCCTAGTTGACCACGACACGCCGGGCCTGGAGGTTGCCGAGGGATACCGGTCGGTCTCCAACCGCGGCTACCACAATTGCATCCTGAACTTCGACGAATGTCGGGTTCCGGCGTCCAAGGTTTTGGGCGCCGAACACCAGGGTTTCGACGTAGCCAACGAGTGGCTGGGTGCTACTCGCCTACAGGTGGCCGCTGTGTGCCTCGGTCGGGCTGACCGGGCGATGTCGGTGGCACTGGATTGGGCGGCCTCTCGCGAGCAGTTCGGTCAGAAGATCGGAAAGTTCCAAGGCGTCTCGTTCAAGCTGGCTGACATGCGTACGAAGATGGTGGAGGCTGAGCTCATGACCTACCGGGCTGCGTGGTTGATGGATAGGGACGACATGGCCGACGGTGATGCGGCCATGGCCAAGATCTCCTCGACCGAAATGCTCCAGTTCGTGTCCGACGAGGCCATTCAGATCCTGGGGGGCATGGGCCTCATGGACGAGTTGCCATTGGAACGGATTTGGCGCGATGCCCGGGTGGACCGTATTTGGGATGGCACGAGCGAGATCCAGCGCCACATCGTGAGCCGTGAGATGCTGCGGCCTCTCGGCGCCTGATCCAGGGTAGACGACGGTTCTGGTGGAAGGGAACGGGGTTGACCGGGTCGACCGGGTCGACCGGTCGTTCAGCCCGTCGGCTGGTCGGTTGGCGCGGCTGTTGGCCCCGCGGTCGGTAGCTCTGATTGGTGGACGCCCGGCGGAGACGGCCATTACGCAGTGTCGACGCCTCGGATTTGCAGGCGACCTGTGGGCCGTGCATCCCACCCGCTCTGATCTGGGTGGCGTGCCCTGTGTGTCCAGCGTTGATGACCTTCCCGGTCCGCCCGACGCGGCGGTAGTTGCCGTGAACCGGCACGCCACCGTCGAGGTGGTGGGGCGGCTAGCTGCCATGGGCGCCGGTGCGGCGGTCTGCTACGCCTCGGGCTTCGCCGAGGCCGGATCGGACGGGGTGGCACTTCAGCAGGCTTTGTTGGCGGCAGCCGATGGCATGCCGGTGGTGGGTCCCAACTGCTACGGCACGGTCTCAGCTGTTGTCGGAGCCGCGTTATGGCCGGACCAGCAGGGCCTAAGGCCTGTCGATCAGGGTGTGGCGCTGGTTACCCAGAGCGGCAATATCGGTCTGGACCTGACCCTACAGACCCGACCCATGCCCATCGCCCACGTGCTGACTCTGGGGAATCAGGCCGACGTGGGGATCGAGGAGTGTCTCGAAGCGTTGGTGTGCGACACGGCAGTCACTGGCGTGGGATTGCACATCGAGGCGCTCCACGACGTGCCCCGCTTCGTCGACGCATGCCGCCGGGCCTCGGACCGAGGTGTCCCGGTGGTAGCGCTCAAGACGGGGTCGTCGACCCGTGGAGCAGAGATCGCGGTGTCCCATACCTCGTCGATTGTGGGCAGTGACGAGGCCTACCGTGCGCTCTTCGAGCGGGTGGGGGTACGGGGTGTGCGGTCCATCCCGGAGCTGCTCGACACCCTGCACGTGATGAACCGGCTAGGGGGCCTGAGGGGGAACCGGATCGTCAGCCTGAGCTGTTCCGGTGGGGAGGCCTCGCTCGTGGCTGACCGGTGCGAGGGTCTCGACCTAGTGCTGCCGGCCTTCGACGATGGCCGGGTAGAGCGGATCAGGAGTGCTCTCGGTGATGGCGCCGAGACCGACCTGGTGTCGGTGTCGAATCCGTTCGACTATCACACTTTCATCTGGGGGGACAGGAAGCGACTGACGGCGACCTTCTCGGCAGCCATTGCGCCGGGTTCATCAGCGGGAGGCGCTCTGGATGGTGGCCCGGACGCCGCGGTGCTGGTCCTGGACTTCCCATCCTCTGATCCGGAACTGGGGCTCAATGATGCCAGTTGGTGGCCGACTTTGGAGGCCTTCGGTGCGGCGAGTTGCGCCACCGGGACGCCGGGGATCGTGGCCGCTTCAATGGCCGAGAACCTGCCACCGGTGGTGGAAGTCGCCGCGGTGGACCTCGGCCTTGTCCCGGTGCGGGGTATTGACGAGGCCCTGGTGACTCTCGAGGCCACTGCATGGTGGGGGCGACGGGTCGACGCCCCGGCGCCGGCGCCAGCCACACCGTTGGCCGGGTCCGCAAGTAACCAGGTAGTCCTGGCAGAGGCAGAGGCCAAGGCGTGGTTAGGTGGGCACGGCGTCCCGGTACCCGCTGGCGAGTTGGTGTCAGTGGCTGATGCGGCCACCACAGCGGAGCGAATCGGTTGGCCGGTTGTCGTCAAAGTTGTGGGCGTGGACCATAAGAGCGACGTAGGCGGGGTGGCCCTCGACCTGCACGACGGGGCGACGGTCGAGGCGGCGGCGACCCGGATGGCGGCCATGACCGGGACCGACCGGGTGCTGGTCGAGGAACAGGCGGGTGGTTCGGGGGTGGCTGCAGAATTGCTGGTCACCGTCCGCCGTGAGGACCCCGTGGGCTGGCTGCTGGTCATCGGAACGGGCGGGGCGCTGGTCGAGGTGCTGGCCGACACACGCAGTCTGCTGCTGCCGGTCACCGACGACGACGTCCGGTCCGCTCTCCGCGGTCTAGCGATATGGCCGCTGCTGGCCGGCGTGCGAGGGCTGCCGGGGGTCGACCTGAATGCGGTGGTCGCCGCCGTCCAGCGGATCGCGTTCGCTGCCATGGCCACCGATGAACGGTTCGGACTGGTCGAACTGGAGGTCAACCCGTTGCTGGCTGCTCCGGACGGTGCCACTGTGGTGGACGCCCTGATCACGAGAGCCCCTCGTGCTACTGATGCCGAGATCTGACCTCTTGAGGAGCCTCGACTATGACTGAATCGAGTGCAGTGCGAACCACCGCGGACGGCCCGGTCCTGCACGTGGTGCTGGACCGACCCAAGGCCAACGCCATCGATGCAGCGACCAGTCGCGAGTTGAGTCGGGTGTTCGTCGCCTTTCGAGACGATCCGGACCTGCGGGTGGCGGTGCTAACGGGGGTTGGCGACCGGTTTTTCTCCGCGGGCTGGGACCTGGGGGCGGCAGCTGACGGTGAGGATTTCGAGGCCGACTATGGCGAAGGTGGCTTCGGCGGGTTCTGCGAGCTCCCCAACCGGCATAAGCCGGTGATCTGCGCAGTCAACGGCATGGCCGTGGGCGGTGGCTTCGAGATCGCCATGGCAGCCGAGTTCGTGGTAGCCGCCGACCATGCCACGTTCTTTCTGCCCGAAACCGGACTTGGGATCATCCCCGATGCGGGTGCCATACGGCTACCCCGCCAGCTCCCACCGGCGGTGGCCAACGAGGTGCTCTACGGCGGGCGGAGGTTAGACGCTGCCGAAGCCGAGCGGTGGGGGCTGGTCAACCGGGTGGTGCCGGTCAGTGAACTGGCCGATGCGGCAGGAGAGCTGGCCCACCGGATCGCCGGGGCGGCGCCGTTAGCCGTCGAGGCGGTGATGGCCATCGACCGGGCTACCGGGCACCGGTCACTGGACGAGGCCTTCGTCCATCTGCGATCCGGTGATCTGGGGCCCTACGAGCGGATGTTGGCCTCTGAGGACGCCCTGGAGGGCCCGCGCGCCTTCTCCGAAGGTCGAGATCCCCACTGGCAAGGACGCTGATCTACTAATAGGAAACTCCTGTGGGGTCTGAAGTGCGATAGGTTTCGCCCCCGTCGGCTGAATCTTTGTGATCCACTCGGCCCGTAGACGACCACCAGTGGGGAGCACATGAGTAAGCGCCTGACGACCCCGATGGTCCGGGACGGTGGTGTCCTACGCGAGGCGACCTGGGAGGAGGCCCTCGGACTGGCCGCCAGAGGGTTTCGCTCCGTGGTTGACACCCATGGCCCAGGAGCCTTTGGCATGTTCAGCTGTTCGAAGACCACCAACGAGGTGAACTATGCCGCCCAGCGGTTCGCCCGTCGGGTTATCGGCTCCAACAACATTGACAGCTGTAATCGAACTTGACACGCTCCCAGCGTCGTCGGTCTGGCGACGGTCTTCGGAGCCGGCGGTGGCACCTCTTCGTATGAAGAGATCGAGGAGGCGGACGTCATCGTCATGTGGGGGTCAAACGCGCGCAACGCCCACCCAATTTTTTTTCACCACGCCCTACGGGGTGTGGCCAACGGAGCCCTCATGTGGGCCATCGACCCGCGTCGTACTGGCACGGCCAAGTTCGCCGACCACTGGCTGGGACTGAACGTCGGGACCGACATAGGCCTAGCCCATGGCATGGCCCGCGAGATCATCGCCGCGGGCCTGCAAAACGACGAGTTCATCGCCAACGCCACCACCGGCTATGAGGAGTACGTGGCCTTCATCGAGCCGTGGACGCTGGAGCACACCTCCGCGGTCACCGGCGTTCCCGCCGGCGCCATCCGAGACCTAGCCCATAGCTACGCCATGGCCGACAAGGCCCAGATCTGCTGGACGCTCGGCATCACCGAACACCACACCGGCGTTGACAACGTCCAGTCCCTGTGCAACCTGTCGTTGTTGACTGGGCACGTGGGTCGCTGGGGTTCAGGCCTTGTGCCACTACGCGGGCAGAACAACGTCCAAGGTGGAGGTGACATGGGGGCCCTCCCCAACAAACTCACCGGCTTCCAGGACGTGGAGGACGACGAGGCTCGAGCCAAGTTCGAGGCGGCGTGGGGCTGCACCATCCCACCGGACAATGGCTGGAACCTCACCCAGATGTTCGAAGCCATGGGTCGCGACGAACTCAAGGCCATCTACTGCATCGGCGAGAATCCGGTGGACTCCGAAGCCGACGCCACCCACGCGAGAGCCCTGCTCGACCGTCTCGACATGCTGGTCGTTCAGGACGTCTTCATGACCCGGACCGCCGAGATTGCCGACGTCGTGTTCCCGGCAGCCCTGGGCTGGGCCGAGTCCGACGGGACGGCCACTAACAGCGAGCGCCGCGTCCAGCGGATGCGGGCTGCCGTGCCGCCTCCAGGAGAGGCGCGCCAGGAAGTCGACATCATCAACGATCTGGCGGCAGTCATGGGTGACGACGATTGGGGCCAGCCCACGCCTGAACAACTCTGGGAGGAGTTGCGGACCGTGTCGCCCATGCATGGCGGCATGTCCTGGGAGCGCCTCGAGGCCGAGGGCGGCATCCAGTGGCCGTGCCCCACCGAGGACCATCCGGGCAGTCCCTTCCTCCACGGTCGCCTCTGGGAGCGCCCGGTCGGGGGACGTCGAGCTCCATTCTCATGTGTGGAGGACCGTCCGCCCCTCGACGAGTTGAGCGATGAGTACCCGCTGCGCCTTACCACGGTGCGGGCACTGGACTCGTACAACACCGGTGTCCAGACCGAGCACTTCGCCTCGCCCATACGGACCGGGGAGGCCCTTTCCATCTCGACGCCCGACGCCGAGGCGCTCGGACTAGTCGACGGTGAGCGGGTCACCGTGTCGTCACGTCGTGGCTCGATCACCATGACCATCGAGGTGGAGGAGCACCTGGCCGTCGGCCTATGCCACACCACCTTCCACTTCCCGGAGACCACCGACATCAACCAGATCACCAGCGACGCCGTCGACCCCAAGTCCGGCACGGCCGAGTTCAAGGCGGCGGCCATCCGGATCGACAAGCTGGTCGGAGCCCATGCCTGACCTTTACTTCGGGGCGACCGAGGAGGCCACCGAGGCTGAGAGGAGAGCAGTGGCCGGGGCCATCGCTGGATTCGGGGCGGTCACCATCCGAGAGACTGAGCGGCTCGTCCACGCCGGCCGGACCCGTACCCGGGAACGTCGCCACCTGCTTCTACCGGCACTGCACGCCCTGCAGCGGGTGGCGGGCTGGATCAGCCCCGGTGGGTTGGACCACGCGTGTGCCGAACTAGAGGTGCCACCGGCCGAGGCCTACGGGGTGGCCAGCTTCTATCACCTGTTTACCCACGAGCCGCCGGCGGCGGCCGACACCGTGCACGTGTGTGATGACGTGGCCTGCCGCCTATTTGGTGCCGTGGCCTTGATCGACGACCTGCGGGCCGAGGGGCACCACGTCAAGGCCAGCCCATGCCTGGGCCAGTGTGAGCGTGGCCCGGCGATCATGGTGCAGCGCACCGGTTCGCCCGACCTGACAGTTACCGCGGTGGATGACGGTGCCGGGTACGGCCCGGTGACACCCGCCGAGGTGGCGGTAGCCATCGCCGAGAGGACCTCCACCGCCTCGGGAGCTCTCCCACAGGCCGGCTCCTCGGACCTCCGACTGCTGGCCCGGGTGGGTGTAGTCGATCCGTCCAGCTTGGAGGACTACCGGGCCCATGGCGGCTACCAGGCCCTGGACGCTGCGCTGGCAATGGGGTCCGACCAGGTCATTGCCGAGGTGACCGCCTCGGGCCTGTCGGGACGCGGTGGCGCCGCCTTTCCCACAGGCGTGAAGTGGCGCGGCGTGGCCGACCAAGAGGGGCGACCCCACCACTTGGTGTGCAACGCCGACGAGTCCGAACCGGGAACCTTCAAGGATCGGGTGGTGATGGAGGGAGACCCGTTCTCCCTGGTGGAGGCCATGACGGTGGCTGGCCTGGCCATCGGAGCTGAGCAGGGATGGCTCTACATTCGCGGCGAGTACCCGGTGGCCACCGCACGCCTCGCCCACGCCATCACCGACGCTGGTGCCGCTGGGCTGCTGGGCGACGATGTGGCCGGGTCGGGTCGGCGATTCCACTTGCACCTGCGGAGCGGCGCCGGCGCCTACATCTGTGGGGAGGAGACGGCGCTGTTCAACTCCATCGAGGGGTACCGGGGTGAGCCCCGCAACAAGCCGCCGTTCCCGACCACCCATGGCCTGTTCGGCGAGCCGACGGCCATCAACAACGTGGAGACGCTCGTCAACGTGCTGCCCGTGGTGCTAATGGGGGGGAAGGCTTACGCCGCCGAAGGCACCGAGCGGTCACCCGGCACCAAGTTGTTCTGCCTCAGTGGACGGGTGAACCAGCCTGGTACCTACGAGGTGGAGTTCGGCGCCACTCTGCGCGACCTGATCGACCTGGCCGGCGGCCTACCCGACGGACGGGAACTCCGTGCGGTAATGCTGGGCGGTGCGGCGGGCAGCTTCGTGGGGCCCGAGTCGTTGGACATGCCTCTCACGCTGGAGGACACTCGGGCTGCCGGGGCGTCGTTGGGCTCTGGTGTGATCATGGTGTTCGACACCGATGACGACATGGTCGACACGGTTCGGCGCATCGCCGAGTTCTTCCGGGACGAGTCCTGCGGTCAGTGTGTGCCGTGTCGGGTAGGAACAGTCCGCCAAGAGGAGGTACTGGTGCGCCTTGGTCGCGGATCGACCATCGACGACGAGCGTGATCTGTTGGACGACCTTGCCATGGTCATGAACGACGCCTCGATTTGCGGACTAGGGCAGACGGCGTCGGCTGCGGTGCG
>JASLKB010000190.1 GCA_030747775.1 Acidimicrobiales bacterium
GCCTCGACGAGGCGCTCGCTCTTCCCACAGATTTCTCGGCCCGCATCGCCCGCAACACGCAACTCTTCCTTCAACAGGAGAGCGGGACATGCCGGGTGGCAGACCCGTGGGGTGGAAGCCACCACGTCGAACGCCTCACCCGGGACCTCGCGGTGCGGGCCTTAGCTCACCTAGATGAGGTCGAGGAGTCGGGTGGCATGGCTAAGGCCATCGAGGCTGGAATCCCGAAACTCCGGATCGAGGAGGCGGCGGCCCGCACCCAAGCCCGCATCGACTCGGGTCGCCAGACGGTGGTCGGAGTGAATCGTTATCGGCTGCATCAAGAGGACCCGATCAACGTCCGTAAGGTCGACAACGCTCAGGTCCGAGCCGATCAGTTGGCCAAGTTGGAACGCCTAAGGGCCGAGCGGGATCCACAGGCGTGTGCTGATGCCTTGGTCGCCTTAACCCGCAGCGCGGCCGTTGGTGACGGCAATCTGCTGGCACTCGCCGTTGACGCGGTGCGGGCGAGGGCTACGGTCGGGGAGATCAGCGACGCCCTTGAGCAGGTCTACGGGCGCCACGTGGCGGAGGTTCGCACCATCTCCGGAGTATTTAACAGCGAGGTCGGCGATGGGGAGGCGGTGTCCTCGGCCCGTGCCCGTGTGGCTGCTTTTGAGGCTGACGCCGGACGTCGCCCCAGGATTCTGGTGGCCAAGATGGGTCAGGACGGCCACGATCGTGGCCAGAAGGTCATCGCGACGGCGTTCGCCGACCTGGGATTCGACGTCGATATTGGGCCCCTCTTTTCGACGCCAGACGAAGTGGCTCGCCAGGCTGTCGAGAACGACGTGCATGTGGTCGGTGTGAGTTCGCTAGCTGCCGGCCACCTGACGCTGGTCCCCGAACTGCGGGATGCTCTGGCCACCCACGGTCGGACCGATATTGCCATCGTGGTGGGTGGGGTTATCCCACCCGATGACCATGATGCTCTGTTGGTTGCCGGTGCCGCCGCGGTCTTCCCGCCGGGCACGGCGGTGGCTACGGCGGCTGTCGACCTGCTCGACGCCCTGAAATCCGACGGAAGTTCTGACTAGGGGACCTGTGGTCGACAGCACACTCGTTGACGGCGTGCTGGCCGGTGACCGGGCGTCCATTGGGCGGGCCCTGACGCTTGTCGAATCGCGTTACCCCGGGCATAGGGCTGAGGCCACCGCCCTCTTGGATGATCTACTACCCCACGCCGTGGAATCCCACCGTGTGGGTATCACCGGCGTACCGGGTGTGGGCAAGTCCACGTTTATCGAGGCTCTTGGTGGTCGCCTCACCGGTGCGGGTCGGCGGGTTGCGGTACTGGCCGTCGATCCGAGCAGCACGGTCACCGGCGGCAGCATCCTGGGTGACAAGACTCGCATGCTGCAGTTGTCTAATGACCCGTCGGCGTTCGTCCGACCTTCGCCGAGCGCTGGGACCCTCGGCGGAGTGACCCGTACCACACGCGAGTCGATGGCAGTCCTGGAGGCCGCCGGTTACGACGTGGTGATAGTCGAAACGGTGGGTGTGGGCCAGTCCGAGACCGTTGTAGCCGGGATGGTCGATTTCTTTCTGGTGCTCATGCTGCCGGGTGCCGGCGACGAACTACAAGGGATCAAGAAGGGCGTCCTAGAACTGGCCGACATGATCGCCGTCAACAAGGCTGACGGTGACAATGTCCCTGCGGCCCGGACGGCGGCCCGTGACTACTCGGCGGCACTCCGCCTCACCCAGCCGACTAGCCCTAACTGGACCCCGCCGGTGGCCACCTGTGCCGCTCTGTCGGGCGATGGGTTGGACGAGGTCTGGGCGCAGGTGGAGGCCCACCGGGAGGCGCTGATCGGGTCGGGCGAGTGGATCGAGCGCCGCCGTGCCCAACGCTTAGCCTGGATGTGGTCGATGGTTGAGGACCGTCTGTTAGTTGGCCTGCGGTCCGATCCAGCGGTGCTGGGCCTGCTGGGTGCGGTTGAAGACGACGTGCTCGGCGGACGGACCACTCCGTCGGCCGCTGCCGCACGTCTGCTTGACGCTTTCGGAACCTGACGAACCCGCGGGCTCTGACGGGAATGGATCGACGGACGTTCCTGCAGGCATCCCTTTTGGGTGGCCTGCAAGCCGGGTCTCTATTCGGTGTGGCAGCAGGAACGATGGGAACCGGGTTGCCGGTGGCCACTGCCTCAGGATTTACAGCTGGAAGCGGGTCGTCTCCGGCCCCGGGGCCCTACGGATCCCTCGAAGGGCGTCTTGCCGACACCAATGGTCTGGTCCTGCC
>JASLKB010000191.1 GCA_030747775.1 Acidimicrobiales bacterium
GCCAACTCGCCAAATCGGTCGACGGCTCCATCCAAGAGGCCGATGGACACCGAGGCGATGCCGATGGCCAGCATTCCGTAGAAGGGGAAGCGCCAGGTGGGGCCGTCGAGGCGTGGCGTGGCATCCATCATCTGGAGCCACCGGCCCTCTGGGACGAAGGTGTCCTCGACGCAGTAGTCAGTCGACCCACTGCCAGAGAGTCCGGTGACGTGCCAGGTGTCGAGGTGTTCGACGTCGTCGCGGTCGAAGAACACGAACGGAGCTACCAGGCCGTCAGCCCGGCGAGCCGGTTTTCCATCGGGGTCGACGATGCGGGCACCCCCGCCGATCCAGTTGCAGTGGCGGGTACCTGAGCCCCATGCCCAGGTGCCTGAAACGCGTAGGCCTCCGTCCACTGGGATGGCGGTGCCGACCGGGGCGGCATATCCGCCGGCACAGGAGTCAGGGGAGCCGAAGACCAGGGAGGCCACGTTCTCAGGCAGGAACCCGGCCATGAGGGAGGTGGTCCCAGCGATCATCACACACCACGCGGCGCCGCCGTCATGGCGGGCCACCTCGGCGATCACCTGAGATGCGGTGGCCACGTCGGCCTCCGGCCCGCCTAGGTCGGCGGGGGTGAGGAGGCGAAATAGCCCTGCATCGCGTAGGTCTGCCACCACGTCTTCGGGCAGGGTGCGTTCGGCCTCGGAGCGTTCGGCGCGTTCGGCTAGCGACGGCCCGAGGGCCCGGGCGGCGGGGAGTAGATCGGACGCGGTCACCCTAGGGAGGGAGGACATGGGGTACAAATATAGAAGGTTCTTCTAGAAACATCAAATTTAGATCGAAGTAATCTATAGTTTTAGTATGTCTAGTCAGGAGGTCGCCTTCGAGATCGCCGGGCCGGAACGGGCCCCTGACGGACGGTCCGCCCGGACCCGGGCCGCCCTGGTGGAGGCCACACTGGCTCGGTTACGGAGTGACGGCTCGTTCACCGCCGAGCAGGTGGCGAGCGACGCCGGGGTGAGCGTGGCCACCATCTACAACCGGTTTCCCGATGGGCGTGACGGGCTGCTGGCCGGCGCCTTTGACCGGGCGCTAGACGGGGTGGTGGAGGCCAGCACCCGCCCGCTGACGGTGGAGCACCTGCTGGACCATGGGTTGGCCGGGACGATGGCCGCTTTGGTCGATGGCCTGTGCGAAGCCTTCTCTGCCGACGCACTGGTCATGCGGGCCGCCCTGGCCCGGCTGCCCGAGAGTCGCTCGCTACGCGACGCCTACCGCCGTCACGAGGCTACGGCCCGAGTTGCCAATCGGCGGTTCGTAGAGTTGGGTCAAGCGGCGGGGCGGATCGCCGACGGCGATCCGGATGAATTGGCCGACCTGCTGGTCGTGCTGGGTCAGGGGATCAACAACCCGGTGCTGTTGGGCGCTACCGACCGTGGTCGACTCTGTGCCCGACTGGCCGACGCACTGGTGGCCGTCCTCGATCCTGGAACCGAGAGGCCATGACTCACGACACGGGTACCACGGTCGTCTACTGGCGTCGGATGTGCGGGTTCTGTACCCGTCTGCTGGGCGCGCTCGAGCATGCGGGTGTCGACGTCGAACTGCGGGACATCTGGGAGGACCCGGAGGCGGCAGCTTTCGTCCGCTCGGTGAACGACGGAGCCGAGACGGTGCCCACGGTCGTCCTGCCCGACGGCCGGGCGATCACCAACCCGTCCCCCGATGCACTAATTGCACACCTCACGGCGGGTCCCTGAGTCGCGCTGCCGGTGGGATCCGACCCGGGGGCCTATGGCTTGTCGTCGGTCGAACCGAGCTCGGTGGGCTCGCCGAGGCTGATCGTGTGAAGGCCGATGGCTCCCGGGTGGGGTGTAAGAGTGGCCGTGGCTGCTACCGCAGGAGCCGGTTCAGCCATTCCACCCGACGAGACGGTTGGCCGGTGCGGGCCTCTGCCCGGTCGGCACCTGCTGCCATCCAAAGGCCAGCGTTGACACCGACCCAGCGCAGTGGCTCGGGTTCCCACCTCCGGGCCTGGTGGCCGATCCATGGGAGGTCGGTGCGGTCACTCGCCGTCCCAGTGATCAGTTCAGCGATGGTGTGCCCGGCCAGTTTGGCGGTGGCCACCCCGTCGCCCACGTAGCCGCCAGCCCACGCCATGCCCGAGGGCCGGTCGAAGCCACACGACGGGACAAAGTCGCGGGCCAGGCCCA
>JASLKB010000192.1 GCA_030747775.1 Acidimicrobiales bacterium
GAACTTCCGCCTGAGGTCAGTTGTGGCGATCAAGGTGGTGGTGTGGGGTCCCGGAAATGTGGGCCGGCCGGCGATTCGGGCCGTTGTCGCACACCGCGGGTTGGAACTGGTCGGTGTGATCGTTGCCGACTCTGACAAGGTTGGCGTCGACGCCGGTGCTCTAGCTGGGATCGGGACCATGGGGATCCAGGCAACCGACGATGTCTCGATTGCCGAGGCTGACGACGTTGACGCCGTGGTCTACGCCGTGAACGCTGACTTTCGCCCTGAAGCATCCCTAGAGGAGGTGGAACGGGTGCTTGCTTCCGGCACCGACGTCGTCTCGACGGCATTCCATGGTTTGCTCCATCCACCGTCGGCGCCGGAACCACTCCAGTCTCGTGTGGTCAATGCCTGCCTTGAAGGCGACAGCTCGATCTTGGTGTCGGGCATCGACCCGGGCTGGGTTCTTGACATCTTGCCGCTACTCCTGACCGGGGTTTGTGCCGACATCACGGAAGTACGGGCCCAAGAGATCGCCAACTACACCGGCTATGACCAGCCTCAGGCGGTTCGGGACCTCTGCGGCTTTGGCCACCCGCTCGACTACCCAGCTCCCATACTGAGCGAATACGGGCTAATGACAGTCTGGGCCCCAATGATCCGGGTATTGGCTGAAGGCCTAGACCTCAAACTGGACTCGATAACCACCAACACCGACCGTCGAGCTCTCGAACGAACGGTGCACGTGGACGGAATGGGTGAGTTTGAAGCTGGGACACAGGGCGCGTTTCGCTTCGAGGTGAACGGAGTCATAGGCGGACGGCCGGTTCTAGTAGCAGAGCACGTAACCAGGATCGACGACAGTTGTGCACCTGACTGGCCGCAGTCCAGTATCGATGGTGGACTTCACCGCGTCGTGATCACCGGTAAGCCGAATCTGACCGTCTCGGTCCACGGTGAAGATGCAGCAGATCCGGGTGCAGCAGCCGGAGGTAACACTCTGGCTGCCAACCGAATCGTCAACGCGATTCCGGCAGTATGCGAAGGTGAGCCGGGGCCGATCCATCCCCTTGCTCTTCCGTCAATCGTCGGCTCCAGCCAACTTCGCCTGTCTTGAACGGCTGGCTTGGCGGATTCAGCCAAGTTGGCAGAAGAGAGCTCGATACTGCGTCGCACGGGCTTTTGCTCCGGTTGTCTGGTCGCGGCGGAGGAACTGAATTTTCAAGTGATCGTGATCGAGTACTCCGGTTGCAGCGGCTCCAACGAATAGAGGATCGTTGGGCACGCGACCTCATTCGTATTCCATGGGATCGAAGACAAGATGGGATCTGCGGTGCCTTTGACCTCGACATGGTTGCGTTGGGTGGTCTAATCCGGCTGCGGTCAGGCTTAGATGATGGCTTTTTCTAGAAAGGGTTCGCCGGCCACGATCCGGTCGTGGCCCATCTGCGACAGGTCGATTGTGCGGTACTCGTTGTAGGTGATGAGTTCGTTGAGTGCCCGGCCCACCCCGGCGCTCTGCTGAAGGCCGTGGCCGCTGAACCCGTTGCAGAAGTAGAAGTTGGGCACCGCTCCGGCGGGACCGACCACGGCGTTGTGGTCCAGCGTGTTGTACGCGTAGTGCCCGACCCACCGGTGGGTCACCCCGATGCGCTCAAAGGCCGGGATCCGGTGCACCAGGGCCGGCCAGATGTGGTCCTCCCATTCAGCCTCTCGGACGGCGAAGTCCTCCGGGTCCACCGCGATGTCGTCGACGGGTGGCATGCCGGCCAGGTAGTGGGGCGGCTCGGTCCGTACGTGCATCCCGGTGGTGTCGATGGTTAGCGGCAGGGTCGGTCCGTCCAGGGGGGTTCGACAGTCGAACACCCAGGCACCCCGGATCCGGGGCTCGACGGGTAGCGGAAGGTCGACCAGGTCGGCCATCCAACGGGCCCTCGGGCCGGTGCAGTTGACCACGCGGTCACAGGCCACGATGGCTCCCGAGGCCATTTCCACGTGGGTGACCCGGT
>JASLKB010000193.1 GCA_030747775.1 Acidimicrobiales bacterium
CGGTTCCAGATGGCGAACCGGTTCGAACCGATTCCCACGGTGGAGTCGTGGCAACTATCTAATGCCTCGATTCTGGCTATGGCGCCGCTGAGGGCCTCGCTTGACGTCATCGACCGGGCCGGCGGCATAGCGGCGTTGCGGAGGAAATCAGAACTCCAGATCCGATATCTAGATCGTCGAATGGCCGAGTCCTTGGCCGGTCGGGTCGTGAGCCTCACTCCGGTGGCCATGAACCAGCGGGGATGCCAGCATGCGCTGAGGATCGTTGACGGCGACGGCCCACAGGTGTTTCGGATGCTGGCTGAAGAGCGGGTGGTCTGTGATTGGCGTGAGCCCGACGTGATCCGGGCCGCCCCGGTGCCGCTCTACAATTCGTTCACTGAAATCGACCGATTCGTCGACCTGCTCGACGGGATCGTGTGAGGTTGAGTAGTTGATGGTGACCTATCCGGAACCAAAGCTGTACATCGACGGGGCCTGGCGGACGACTGGCGAGGGCCTACCCGTCGTGGACCCGGCGACTGAGGCCGTCATCGGACAGGTGCCTGTCGCCAGTGCAACGGATCTCGACGATGCCCTAGCTGCAGCGGCAGCCGGGTTCGAGGTGTGGCGCCGGACGCCGCCTCGCGATCGGGCCGCCCTGATCCGATCGGCGGCCACCCTGCTGCGTTCCCGGCAGGACGAGATCGCCCAAGCCATCACCCTTGAGCACGGCAAGCCGTTCGCCCAAGCACGGGCGGAGGTGATTCGAGGCGCCGAGTTCTTCGAATGGGACGCCGGTGAGGCCATGCGCACCTACGGCCGGGTCATACCCAGCGGCCCGGGCGTTAAGCACGTCGTGCACCACCAGCCGATCGGTCCGGTAGCTGCCTTCTCACCGTGGAACTTCCCTATGAGCCAGCCAGCCCGCAAGGTGGCCGGTGCTCTGGCCTCGGGGTGCTCGATCATCCTGAAGGCAGCCGAGGAGACCCCAGCAGGAGCCATGTACATCGTCCAGGCGTTCCACGACGTGGGTCTTCCACCAGGAGTGCTGAACATGGTGTTCGGCGTCCCAGCCGACATCTCCCAGTACCTCATCGTCAGCGACGTGATCCGCCTGGTGGCCTTCACCGGCTCCACCTCGGTCGGACGCCACCTCACCGGGCTCGCGGCCGACCACATGACACCGGTCCTAATGGAACTGGGTGGGCACGCACCGGTGATCGTGTGCGAGGACACCGATGTCGACGCGGCGGCTGCGAGTTCGGCGGCCCGGGCCATGCGTAACACCGGCCAGGTTTGCACCTCGCCGACCCGCTTCTTCGTCCACCAGGCCGTCTACGACAGGTTTCTCGACGGCATCACTCGCCACTGCGCATCCACCGTCGTAGGCGCGGGCATGGAACGCGGCGTCGAGATGGGACCGTTGGCGAACAACCGGCGCCTTGCCACCGTGACCGACCTTGTGGCCGATGCCTGCGGCACCGGGGGGATGCTGACCACTGGAGGCCGTCGCATCGGGGAGACCGGCTACTTCTACCAGCCGACGGTGCTGGCCGACGTCGGCGACGACGCCCGGATCATGCGCGAGGAGCCCTTCGGGCCGGTGGCCATCGTGAACCCCGTCGACTCGCTGGACACGGCGATCGAGCGGGCCAACGCGGTCCCGTTCGCCCTCGCCGCCTACGGCTTCACTAACCGGGCCGACTACATGGACCGCATGGTCGACCAGGTCGACGCGGGCAACCTCTCGATCAACACGCTGGAGGCATCCCTCCCGGAGACCCCGTTCGGTGGCATGAAGTCCAGCGGCTATGGCCGGGAGGGTGGGACGGAGGGCCTCCACCACTACCTGACGGTCAAGAACGTCTCCCAGAGCATTCCCATCGTCTGATTGGTATCGGGACAGGGGACATGGATCACTCGAGGGCCAGCGCCAAGGACCACGCCCGCCGGTACATGAAGGGCATCTGGGCGGCTGCCCTCACACCATTCACCGAGAACCTTCGG
>JASLKB010000194.1 GCA_030747775.1 Acidimicrobiales bacterium
ATGATGCTGGGCATGCCGGCCAACCTGTCGACCTCTCCAGCATCCAGATGGACAAGCAACTGGGTGTGCAACGCGTACTCCAGGTCCAAGCCGGCCGCTGGAGACTTCCCGTACCCGGAGAATGCACCGGTAGCCAGCAGCACGCGGTCGGCGGCGATGACGCCCACGTCGGTGAATACCGAGACCGGGCCGACCGCTCCCTCCAGGACCGAGTCAACAAGGGCGACCACGTGGGTGGCCCCGGCAGCCACCGCGGCAGCGGTCTCGGAGGCTACGTGGGCCCGGGGGTCCACACTGCCCGCCGGTGGTGGCTCCCACAGGGTCTCGCACTCATCAGGGAGCGAGAGGAACCCCATGCTCTCAATTGCTTCGGCTGCACCACGCCGTTGGCAACACAGCCCGTACCGGACGTCGGCTTCGGCCAGCAGGTCGATACCGGCAGGCGAGTCCACCCAAAGGTGGCCCACGGGGTTGACGGGGTCGATGCCGGTACGAGCTGCCACGTCCGCGAACTGGCTGACCGACCGATGGCCCAGCCACGCCCGGACCGGGTCTGGATCGATGGTGCGGCTCACTCTGGCGACGTCATGGTGGCTGGCGAAGACGCCCCCGTGGGTCTGTCGATCCGTCGGTTCGGCCTGACCGACGAGGACCACGTCGCAGCCGGCGTCGGCCAGGTGTCGGGCCGCCGACGCCCCCAGCATTCCGGCTCAGTTAACCGCCTCCTCTCAGCGACGCTCCTCCGTCACCGGTTCTCCACCATCGGCCCAGCGTCGCCCATGGGAAGCTCCGACGCCAACGAGGGCGCCAACCTACGGGGCATTCTCCCGGATGTCGGCCAGCAGGTTCCAGATCAGGAGGCCGACGGCCACAGAGGCCGCTAACGCGCCGAGCAGCGGGCCGAGGCTCTGGAGGCCGACTTCATCTTCGAACCACTGGCGCCAGAGGACGGCGGCGGAGAATCCGGCGGCAAACCACGCCAAACGGCTACCGAGCCGGATCATCAAGATCGTCGCCACTGCGGTGAGGACGATCACCTGACCCTCTCCGACCTGAACGCCCCTAAGCGTGCGGTCGTCCTCGATGGTCCAGGGCAGGAACGTCGAAATGACGACGACGGCGGCGGCCACCTCCGCAACTCGGAGGCGCACCGCCGCCGTCATTCGACTACTTCGACTACTGCTCGTCAGGAACTAGCAGGACATCGCCCACGTATCTTCACCGCACGTGGGGCCACTGACGACGTTCACAGCGATGATGACGAACACGATGCACACGAGCGACAGGATCAACATCCCACGCTCGTAGGACTTCTTGTGCGTGTGGTTCTCCTGAAACTCAATCTGCTTACCGGCCATCTCACTCACCTCCCATCGATGTGTCTCGGGCCGCCAGTCGGCTGGCCGCGTGGCTGAGGTTCCTGTCCTCGGTCCTGATCAGGTGGATGAAGCTCAACACGAAGGCTGCGATACCCAGGGCGGTGAGCACAAAGATCGCACTCTCGTTGTCGGCCCAGGTGAAGATCGCACCATTCGCTTCTAGCGCCTCCGTCCAATCGGCGTAGGGGAAGGTATCCATATCGATTCACACTCCTTTCAAACTGAACTATCGACGTTGTTTTCTGCCGCCTCACGCATGGCCCGCGACTTGCGCGTCGCCCAGATGCCCGCCGCCAGCACGACGGCGTACATCACAACGATGGCCAAGATGAGTTCCAGCATCAATCAACCTCGGATGATCTGGTTGGCGGCATGGGCGAGTACCGGTCCGGCTGGTACCTCCGTGCCATCGGCTTCCACGATGACCTCGGTGGTGCCAGCGAAGTCCGGGTAGAAGTCCCCACCGAACTCGGCAACGTCGAGACCCTCCAACTCCACCTCAGGCGGCACCCGGAGCAGGTTCGCCTGCTTCAGCAGCCACGAGATGATGTAGCCGGAGAGGAACGCCAGCGGAAGGAGG
>JASLKB010000195.1 GCA_030747775.1 Acidimicrobiales bacterium
GGAGCTGATGGGAATCGAACCCACGACCCCCTGCTTGCAAAGCAGGTGCTCTAGCCAACTGAGCTACAGCCCCGTGTATAGATCCAGCGTACGGCCACCGACCGGGGAGGAAACCGACTAGGAATTCGATCACGATCAAGTACCTGGGATCCAAGCGACGGCTCGTCCCGGTGTTTGACGCCCTATGTGCGGCATCGGGGGCGACCACCGCGCTCGACCTGTTCACCGGCACCACCCGGGTGGCCCAGGCCTTCAAGAAGAGGGGGCTGACGGTCACCGCGGTCGACTCGGCGCGTTATGCACACCTTTTTGCCGAGTGCTACGTGGCCATTGATGCCGGTGAGGTCGACGCTGACGACCTGGCCGACGCACTAGCCCATCTCAACGGACTTTCGGGAGAGGAGGGGTACGTCGCCGAGGTCTTCTGTCGTCGGGCCCGGTTCTTCCGTCCGGAGAACGGCGCCCGGATCGATGCCATCCGCAATGCCCTGGAAAAGGATTTCACGACCTCGCCGTTGTATCCGATCCTGCTGACCAGCCTCATCGAGGCCGCCGACCGGGTGGACTCGACGACCGGCCAGCAGATGGCGTACCTCAAGGCATGGGCCCCCCGGGCTGCTCGGGACTTAGAGTTGCGGGCCCCCGAGCTTCTCTTAGGTCCGGGGACGGCTCTTCATGGCGATGCGGTCGAACTGGTTCGTGACGGCTCGCTGGGATCGTTCGACCTTGCCTATCTGGACCCGCCCTACAACCGGCACCGCTACACGGCGAACTACCACGTGTGGGAGACCCTCGTGGCATGGGATGCCCCCGAGCACTACGGGGTGGCGTGCAAGCGGACCGAGGTTCGTGATGAGCCGACCAGCGT
This sequence comes from Acidimicrobiales bacterium, assembly GCA_030747775.1. Taxonomy (GTDB): domain Bacteria; phylum Actinomycetota; class Acidimicrobiia; order Acidimicrobiales; family MedAcidi-G1; genus UBA9410. The sequence goes on from JASLKB010000195.1 coordinate 869, forward strand.
GTTCAACCGCAAGCGGGAGATGCCGGCGGCGCTGGCCGAGGTGGTGGCTGGTGTGGACGCGGAGGTGGTGGTGCTGTCCTACAACGACGAGTCATGGTTGGATCGCGATGAACTCGAGGACCTGTGCCGGGAGCGGAAGTCTGGAGGGCGCACCGACGTGCGGGTGCTGGCCTTTGAACAAGACCGGTACGTGGGGGCGAGGATCGGCATCCATGGGCCGGACGGGTCGAAGGTGGGTGCGGTCTCTCACACCCGGAACTGCGAATACGTGGTGCTGGCCGGTGAACGGGCCAGTGTGGAGCGCATGGCCTCAGCGGTGGAGGGTGACCGATCCCGGTAACCATCACCAGCCTCGAGGGCCAGGTTCGACAGGTCTACGGCGTACTGGCCTTCGCCGAGGGTCGCATCGTTCGGTTTCTCTCGGGTCTCATCACTGATCTCAACGGCTGGGGCTGAACCTTCAACCTCGTTTGTCGGATCAGATCCTCAGGCCGCCATAGGGCGGCCGAAGGGTAGTTCTGTCTGCCACCCGGCCAGAAACGCCTCGGCCCGTTCGCAGGCAGCGAGCACTGGCCCGTCGGCATGGCCGACTACCGAACTGATGAGGTTGGTGACGGCATCGCGAGCAGCGTCCGCATCACCGATCAGTGGCCCGGCGGTCGTCACAAAGTCGGGGAGGGCCAGTACGCCGCTGCGACGGCAGTGGGCCACCGCCCTGGTGGTCAGCGGGAGCGGGCCGGTGGGCACGACGGCCCGGACCTGGAGCTGATCTGCAACTCCGTGGTCGATGGTGCCGACCTTGGATCCCACGAACAACAGATCGGCCTCGGCGGTTAAGGGCTGTTCGGCATCGATGACGGCCAGGCCCCGGGCGGTGAGTTCGGCAGTCAGCTCCGGGCCGGCCGATCCGTCGACTACGGCGGTACCGGCATCCGGGCAGGCGGTCAGACCAGCAGCCACCGCGCCGACAGCCAGAAGTACGGCGTCCGGCACCGTGGCGGCAGCTGACTCGATGGCCTCCAACGAGCCGGTGTCGACCCCCTTGGCGGCGACCAGTCGGTAGTC
>JASLKB010000196.1 GCA_030747775.1 Acidimicrobiales bacterium
CTCCAGGTCGACCACCACGGTGATGCGGCTCAGGTTCTCAGCGTCGGTTGGCGCCACAGCCAGCGACTCGATGTTGAAGGCGCGACGGGCGAACAGCGAGGCCACCCGGGCCAGCACACCAGACTTGTTCTCCACGGTCACCACCAGCGTGTGGTAGCGATGATCCGGCTCGTGGGCGTTCATCGGGGCTGTCCCTCCTGGAATCGGGGCACCACCAACTCGGAGTTAACGGCACCCGACGGGACCATCGGATAGACCTTCTCGGAAGCCGCCACCCGGAAGTCGATGACTACCGGGCGATCATCGATCTCGTTGGCCTTGGTGATGGCCGCGTCGACCTCGTCGGGATCGTCGACCCGCATTCCCACGCAACCCATGGACTCGGCCCACATCTTGAAGTCCGGGACGTCGGGAGACAGGAACACCTCGGAGTACCGCTCGTCGTAGAACATCTCCTGCCACTGGCGGACCATGCCTAGGTACGAGTTGTTGAGCAAAGCCACCTTGATGGGAATGTTCTCCACGGTGGCCGTAACCAACTCCTGGGCCGTCATCTGAAAACAACCGTCGCCATCGATGGCCCACACTGAACGCTCCGGAAATGCCACCTTGGCTCCGATGGCCGCTGGAATGGAAAAGCCCATAGTGCCGAGACCACCTGAGTTGATCCATGTGTAGGGATGATCGAACGTCCAGTACTGACTGGCCCACATCTGGTGCTGGCCCACACCAGAGGTAACGATGGTGTCGTCGGGGGTGGCATCCCGTAGTCGCTCGATGACGTACTGGGGCTTCAGCGCCTCACCTGGCACCCATGGCTCGTAAGCCAGCGGATAGCGCTCCTGCCAACCACTGATGCGCGACCGCCAGGCCGACCGATCGGTGTCGCCGATGCCGTTGTCCGACAGCTCGGCACCCAGGGCCTCGATAGCCAACCGAACGTCGCCCTGGATGGCGACGTCGGGTCGACGGACCTTGCCCAGCTCGGCCGGGTCGATGTCGACGTGGATTATCTTCGCTTCGGGAGCAAAGCCATCCAACTTCCCAGTGACGCGATCGTCGAACCGGGCGCCGAGGGCAACGAGCAGATCGGACTCCTGCATAGCGGTGACTGCCGTGTAGTTGCCATGCATCCCGGGCATACCAAGGCAAAGTTCGTGGCTGTCAGGAAAGGCCCCACGGGCCATCAGGGTGGTGACCACGCCAATGCCGGTCAGTTCGGCCAAGGCTCGTAGCGCCTCGGCAGCCCGCGCCTTGAGGATGCCACCACCCACGTAGAGAACTGGTCGCTCGGCAGTCCGGATGAGGTCGGCCGCTGCGGCGATGAGGTCGATGTCGACCTCGGTCTGCGGGTGGTAGCCCGGTAGATCCATCTCGACATCGTCGGTCCACGTCATGGCCGACCGGGGGTTAGTCGGGTCCACGATGTCCTTAGGGATATCGACCAGGACCGGCCCGGGACGTCCCGTGGTGGCGATGTGGAACGCCTCCTTGATCGTCCGCGGGATGTCTTGGGCCTCGGTGACCAGAAAGTTGTGTTTGGTGATCGACTGAGTAATGCCCGTCGTATCGCACTCCTGGAAGGCATCGGTGCCGATCGCCGCGTAGGGCACCTGTCCAGTCACCACGACCATGGGAACCGAATCAAGGTAGGCGTCACACAGCGGGGTAACGATGTTGGTGGCCGCTGGTCCGCTGGTCACCATGGCAACTCCGGGCCGACCTGTGGCTTGGGCATAGCCCTCGGCCATGTGGCCGGCACCCTGCTCGTGGCGCACCAAGACGTGGCGGATCGACGAGTCGATGATCGGGTCGTAGACGGGCAGGATCGCCCCACCGGGCAACCCGAACATCACATCCACGCCCTCAGTCTCGAGGGCGCGGATGAGAGCTCTGCCGCCGTCCATCTGTTCTGTGGCCATG
>JASLKB010000197.1 GCA_030747775.1 Acidimicrobiales bacterium
CCTCATGGTGGCCATCGACCTCATGGTGGCCATCGACCTCATGATGGGCGTGATCTAAAACTCCAGCGCTATTAAGCACTATCAGAAGTATGGAGAACGCTGCAGCACTTGATAACACGTTGCGCACCGACCGCCGACCAGTGGACGGATTATGTATGGCAGGGAGAGTATCGACTGTCGCCACGTAGACGAAGGTCCCAGCCGAGAAAAGCAGCACAAGTGCCAGAATCGATTCATCAGCACTATCGAGCACCAGGTAGGAAAGGACAATGGCTACAGGCGTAGCGAGGGTAAATGACAAGAGCCCCTTCATGGCTGCCCTCTTGCCCCCCGGTTGATGGAGGAGGAAGATTCCCAGACTAAGGGCCGCCGGAACCCGATGAACGATCACCGCAAACGCTACGAGCAATGAGAACGATGTCTCGCCGGATGCTGCAGCAGCTCCAATGGCGAGGCCATCGGCCAAAGCATGAACCGACAGCCCTAGCGCAACGACCCCTGAAGAAAATGGGTGATGTACGTGTTCATGGCCGTGACCCAGTGCGTGGTCGTGGTGCTCCTCGTGCACGGCGTGCCCTATCCCCAGGCCTTCCAACACCAGCAGCAGGCTGAATCCCGCCAGAGCAGCAAGACCGAGTACCACGGGATCGGACGAGAACCCGCCACCGCCAGCGGCAGCAGCATGAAAGCCCTCCGGGACTACGACTACAAGCGCTGAAACCAACAAGAGCCCGGATGCAAGGCCGGTCAGGTCTGCGAGCATCTGCGATGAGACCCTGTCGACTAATACCTGAGGCAGTAGCCCAGGCCCAAGAGAAACCGCGACGACCAACAGAGAGAGATAGAACGTTTCCATATCCAGATAGTAATGAGAACCGTTCTTGCAAACAACCCCACACCATCAGGGCAGCCATCACCGAGCCCGCGACTCACTGGACTTCAAAGCAACACTGGCTTTGGTGCCAGCCGCGAGGAATCCTCCGCCCCCTACTAGCCGACACGATGCCGGCCCGTAGGTTCCTGGGCGTGGAACTCCTAGTGATTAGGCACGCGCTCCCTAAGGCCGAAGTCCGCTCCGACGGCCCCGCTGATCCCCCATTGTCGCCACTCGGTCTCCAACAGGCTGAGGCAACGGCCGAGTTCCTAGCCGGCGAGATGGTCGATGTCATTGTGACCAGCACCATGCGTCGGGCCATCCAGACCGGCCAGCCTCTAGTCGACCGGCTCGGCCTCATTCCGGAGCGACTCGACGGCCTTAAAGAATCCGACCACCGTCGCTCCAGTTACACGCCAGCCGAGGACATGGATATCGACCATGAGGTCGTCCGGAGTTACCTGGCCGACCCGCTGTCCATGTTCGACGACGGATACGACACTTTCCGGGACTCGACTACCGCCGCCTTCGACAGCCTGGTAGCCACCAACCGGGGTCGGACGGTGGCCGTGTTCTGCCACAGCATGGTGATCGGCGTCTATCTCCAGACACTGCTCGGCCATGACGACCCGTTCGCTCTGATCAGCGACTACTGCGGGATTTCCAGAATTAGCGCCTCGTCCACCGGGGTCCGGACGCTACGAAGCGTCAACGAGACCGCCCACCTCCGGCACCTGGCCTGAGGATCACACCGAAACAGCGGTGAGTGCCGCAGTCGACCAGGCCGTTCTGAGCAAACCCGTCCTCTGTGGCACGCGCCGCGTGGTCAAGCGGCCGTCCGATCTCGATATGAAGGAGATCCGTTGAGTTACTGACCGCTATAACGGTGTGCCTCATAGGTCACTTCCTACGAGTGACACAGGCCAGGACGTGACCGGCCCCAATCAAAGGCTGGCTCCATCAGCCGGTTCGTGCCGCGGCAAATCCCACCTCTAGGT
>JASLKB010000198.1 GCA_030747775.1 Acidimicrobiales bacterium
GACCTCCTTGACGAAGGCCTTCATCGCCGGGCCGTCGCCGACGCCCTCGCGGCCCTCGAGCTCACCCTCACGCCGGATGACGAACTCGACGACCTGCGTGAGCTGCCGGCGGCGTTCGTCCTGGCCGGTGGCTACACGTGGGGGATCACGATGGACGAACTCGTCGACCTGCACCTCAACACCGTGAGGGCCTTCGCTGGCCGCGAACCCTCTGCCAGCGGAGATCTGTCCTCAGCGACGCGACAGCCAACCCATACGACGAAACAGGACTACCTGGATGGCAGTGATCACAACAATCAGTATCCAGGCCAGCAGATAGCCGTTCAGCCATCCGAACTCCGGGAAATACGATGAGTCGATGTTCATGCCGTACAAGCCCACCAGGAACGTCGGCAACAGCATGATCGACGCCATGGCCGCCAACCTGTTGCCAGACCTGGTCTGCTCGCGGTTCAGATAGTCAGACAGGCTGTCCTGCATCGTTCGTAGGTTTTCGGTCCAGTAGGTCACCTGATTGAGAGAGTGCGTAAGCGTGTTCCGCACCGAGATGAGGCGGATCTCCGTGTCGCGGGTGAAGAGCTCCTGGCCTTCCTTCGTGAGGTCAATATCGTCGTCGATGATCCCCTCCACCACGCTCAGTGTGGGTCGGATAATCGTCCCCAATTGGAGGAACTGGTTCCTTAACTGGGCGAGTTGCTTGCGACAGTCCGCCGGTGGTTCTTTGTCATGGTTCAGCGGATATTCGACATCTTCGGCGCGGCTCTCCGCTTCTAAGACGAGTGTTTTGATCTCGCCTGCCACCCGGTCAAGGAGGAGCCACATGCAGGCGCCCGTATCCATACCTGCCGCCTGGAGCGGTAGGTCCGTCAGGTAGGGCACTGTGATACCGGGCGGCATGTCCTCAGGCGATCTCAGCACTGTCACCATGCGGTCAAAGTCGACGACCATTCGGATGCTGAGTGTTCCCACACTTGTCGTAGCCGGATCGAACACAGGGAACGCCAACTCGCCGAACAGGTAGTGGTCGGTCGAATCGCTCGAGTGGTCCTCAAGGCAGGGAAACGCTTCGTCTCCGAATGCTTCGGTTTCTTCGAGTCGTTCGGTAGCGAGAGGGTGAAGGTTCATAGGCGCCGCTGATGAGAGGTCAGAGGTGGTTGGGTCGACCAGGTGCACCCAGTTGCCGCTTGTCATCGATGCACCTCCCATTCACTCAAAAGCTCAGATACGGCCGACTTGCTTGGTCAGTCTCAACACGGGGTTCCAACTTCCTCGGCCGTAGACCGGATTTCGGTTTAAACGCCCCATTCTTCAGTCATTTACGACCACTTTGGAAACCTAGTACTACGTGCGAAGATCCGACCATGACTAACGACGGTGGCATTCCTCCGGACAACGCTGAACTCGCGGATGACCCTGAGGTGGTAACGGCGATTGAGTCGACCGAAGACCCGGGAGCCACATCTGGTGCGCTCGAGGAGTCCAGCGCTGAGGAAGCCCCTGCGGACGGTCAACCAGACGTCTCGGAGCCGACCCCACCCGTTTCGGAGCCGGCGCCATGGGGGGTTGAGGTCGATGCGGCCAGCCAGGTCTGTTACGCGATGTCGCACAACAGGGTTCCTGTTGTCAGAGGCCTAAAGGTAAGGAATGAGACTGCCGGGAGCGCCAAGCAACTCACCGTCAGGGTCCACTCGGAGTGGGCGATTGGTGACCGACCGCCTACCAAGGACGTAACGGTCGTCGTCGATGCCCCGGCACCAGGTGGGGCCATCGAGATGAACATGGCTCAGGTCAAACTCGACGACGTGGCGGTCGCCAAACTCGAGGAGGCCGTACCGGCAAATCTGAT
>JASLKB010000199.1 GCA_030747775.1 Acidimicrobiales bacterium
TACGGCATGGAGGTCTTTCGCGCGTCTCCCCGTCAAGCCGACTTGATGATCGTGGCCGGCCGGGTGTCTCAGAAGATGGCGCCGATTCTGCGCCAGATCTACGACCAGATGATGGAGCCGAAGTGGGTCATCTCCATGGGGGTGTGCGCATCCAGTGGGGGGATGTTCAACAACTACGCCATTGTTCAGGGTGTTGATCAGGTGGTGCCGGTCGACGTCTACGCGCCCGGCTGCCCGCCGGGTCCCGAGACTCTCATGCACGCCATCTTGACGCTGCACGACAACATCCAGAACGGTGAACTGACCCGTCGTCGCGAGGCTAACGACGGGGGTGCGGCTATTCACACCGAGCCGCCGGCGGCTTCGGTTGAGACCGTCCAGGCCGTCGAGCTGGGGTCCCGATGAGCAAGGAACCCGTGGTCGAGGAGTTGGTTGCTGAAGAGCCTGTTGTTGCTGGTCCGACCCGGTACGGGGTTCCGGTGGTGGAGGCAACCGGTCAGATCGTCTTACACCCTGAGGTGGACCAGTGGCTGGACACTGTGAGAGCTCTGCAGGCTGAGGGGTTCTGCATGGCTATCGATGTGACCGCTGTGGACTACTCGGCCCATCCCGGTCGGACTGATCTGCCAGAGGGCGTGTCCCCCGAACGCTTCGAGGTGGTGGCTTCGTTCATTGACCATGCCGGTGGGCGACGGGTTCGCCTACGCGCCCAGGTATCCGAGGACAATCCGGTGGTGCCGTCGTTGTTCGATCTTTTCCCGGGTACCGAGGCCATGGAGCGTGAGGCCTGGGATCTGGTTGGTGTGGCCTTCGACGGTCATCCCGATCACACCCGGATCCTGATGCCCGAGGACTGGGTGGGCCATCCGCTTCGCCGCGATGTAGCCATCGGTCGCATCCCGGTCCAGTTCAAGGACGCTCCGGCCGCCTGATGACCGACGTGACGACTCCCCCTACCGACCAGCCGGTCGACGACGTGGCCGCCGACCCGGCGGGCCCTAGCCCCGTCCCCGACCTGGGGTCGGCCGAACGCGTCCTGCGGCGTGACGACTCCAGTGCGGTGCTCCGCCTGAGCGAGGCCGAGGCTGCCGCCTTGGCCGGCGATCCCGACGATCCGCCCACCGACGACGCGGCGGATCAACGGATGATCCTCAACATGGGGCCGTCGCACCCGTCCACCCACGGGGTGCTTCGCCTCATGCTGGAGATGGAGGGCGAGACCGTGCTGCGGTCCAAGCCGGTCATCGGCTACCTCCACACCGGCATGGAGAAGACCGCCGAGGACCTGACCTACCTCCAGGGCCCCACCAACGTCACCCGGATGGACTACGCCGCTCCGCTGTTCTCCGAGCTGGCCTTCTCGCTGGCTGTCGAGCAACTGCTGGGCATCGGCGTGCCGCCCCGGGCCACGTGGATCCGCATGCTCATGTGCGAGTTGAACCGGGCCTCATCGCACCTACTGTTCCAGGCCACCAACGGCATGGACCTGGGCGCCGTGTCGATGATGATCTACGGCTGGCGCGAGCGCGAGGAGGTCCTTCGCTTTTTCGAGAAGGTCACCGGCCTGCGGATGAACCACAACTACATCCGTCCCGGCGGCGTGGCCGCCGACCTCCCCGACGGGTGGCAGGACGACGTCCGTCGGCTCCTGGAACTGATCCCGCCCCGCCTTGACGAATACGACACCCTGCTCACCGGCCAGCCCATCTTTCGGGAGCGACTCCAGGGCGTGGGAGTGATGACCCCGGCCGAGGCCCTAGCTCTGTCGGCCACCGGGCCCATCCTCCGGTCGACCGGCTACGCCTGGGATCT
>JASLKB010000019.1 GCA_030747775.1 Acidimicrobiales bacterium
CATGTTGCTTGACCGTGCCTGGTACGCGGACTATCAGTCCAAGACCGTTCGGACAATCCCACTGGTGCGCCTGGCTGAAACTGAGGCCCTCACCGACTGATCCCAAGATCTACCGGGCTTAGCCCCGGCGGCTGTTGGAGGCCTTGTCGGAGCGTTTGAGGCTCAGGCGCAGTGGAGCCCGTTGTCAGATTCGCCTCATGGGCGTCCCGCCCGGGGATGTTCGGCCCTTACTGTCCAGATGGCGCCACCGCCCACGCCGACCGTGTCGACCTCCCTGGCACCAGGCGCGGTAATGCAGTGGAGCACGCGGCCGTCGTCGCCGCCCAGCATGCAGGCGTAGGCCTTCTGGGGTTGTCCCAGATCCGGCATGGGTATGCGGTCTGTGATCTCGCCCCCCTCGACGATCCGGACTACGTCGCCGCTCCCCGCGTCGGCAACCCAGATGCCGCCTGCCTCATCGAAACTGCAACCGTCGGGATGAATGCCGGGGGTAGCAGCCCACAAACGAGGACTACCCAGAAGACCGCCTTCCAGAATCGGGAAGGCGGTCATTCGTGAACCGAAGGTTTCGCCCACGATGAGCGTCGACCCGTCTGGGGTGATTACCGACCCGTTCGGAAAGTCAAGTTTGGTGGGTCCGGCTATGGCCGCACCGTCGGGATGCACGATGGCCAGGGACGCCGGTACCGGGTTGGAGCGGTCATTTTCGATGTCGAAGCCGAAGTTGCCGACATAGGCCGTACCGTCCGCGCCCACCACCATGTCGTTGCAGTGCCAGGTGGCTATGCCGGCCAGGTCGGCGTGCAAGGAGATCTGACCGTCAGCGACTCGCCAGACCTGGCGAGCCTGCATGGCCACTACGAGCAGGTCCCCGTCGGGGAGCCATCCGAGACCGGAGGGACGTTCCTCACCCATCTCGACCATGACTTCGCGATTGCCATTTGAGTCGACGGCATAGACGCGGTGTTGGTGGAAGTCGCTGTACCAGAGCCGTCCGTCGTGCCAGCGCGGGCCTTCACCGAAGTCGAGGCCATCTATCAACAGGGCGGGTTCGTGCATTGGATCCTCCATCCGACTGGGTTTCAGGAATCTAGGATCGATGATCGCTCCCAGCAGAGGTGGGCAGTGGCGTCGTGGCGGTGCCCTTGGCGGCGTTCCGATAACACGGCCGTCGGAGGGTGGCACCTAGCCTGCCGATTTCATGGGTTTTCGTTCGCTGGCGCCATACGTGTGGCCCATTTATGGGCCGTGGATGGCGGCCAGCCTTGGGATGAGCATTCTGCTGGTGTCGCTACCCATTGTCCTCGTGGTCGACGGACACGGCTACGCGCTGGCCGCACTGGTGGCGGGCGCCGGGGGTGCCGGCGCGGCGGTCTTTGCTCTCCCGGTGGGATGGGCGACCGATCGCTGGGGGCCAGCTTGGGTCGGCCTGGGCTCACTGGTGGCCATGGTTGTGGCCGCTTCCGTTATGGCATCCACTGTCCGACCACTGGTGCTCGGGGCGGCTCACCTCGTGTTCGGCGGGAGCTCCCTCGCCGTGATGTTGTCTCGGCAGGCCGACCTGACCCGTCGGATTCCAGCCAATTTGCGGGGCCGAGCTATGTCATTGATGGGTGGCACAATGAGGTTCTCAGTTCTGCTTGGGACCGTGATCGGTGGTCTGTTGATCGATCTAGCTGGCGCTCGCTGGACATTCCTGGCTGCGGGCGTCGGGGCGGCTATCGGTATTCCTGCAGTACTGCCCGGCGCTCGCACTCCCGGTTGGGAGGTGGCACCTATCGGCGTCGGGGGACCCGGCCTCGTCAAGATGTTTCGAATGAATCGTCGGCGCCTCTTGCATGCCGGGTTGTTCGGTATGACCGCAATGACCACACGGGAGGGCCGGATGATCCTGCTGCCTCTAATAGGAGTCTCCATGGATCTCCGGCCGTCGACTATAGGAATACTGGTGGCAACGGGCTACGCCGCCGATCTGGCTCTCTTCCCGCTGTCTGGATCGATCATGGACCGGTTCGGTCGATTGGCCGCAATGGTGCCCGCCTACGGGCTCTTAGCCGTGGGGCTCCTCTCCCTCTTGGTTGCAGACTCGGGCAGCGGCGTACTGGTGGCCGGTTTGGTGATGGGCCTTGGCAACGGCCTGAGTGCTGGCTCGCTATTCACTCTCAGTAGCGACCTGGCGCCGTCGGAAGGAACGGCGTCGTTCCTGTCGGGGGTTTCACTCCTGACTGACATCGGGCGGGTACTCGGTCCGCTCTTGGTCGGGGTGGCTGCCACCTGGTGGGGGCTGGAGGCCGCTGCAGTAGTGCTGGCTACCGTCATGGTCGCTGGCCTGATCTGGTTGGTCTGGCTGGTCGGTGAAACCGGCAAGGCTCCAACCACCCTGTCTTAGCGATACGTCGACACTCCTAGAGGAACCTCATGCACTTCGTGATCCATGCAATTGACCGGTCCGACGCTGGCAGTCTGAGAGGACGCACTCGTCCTGCTCACCTCGACTACCTCGGTGGGTTTGAGGTCATCTTCGGTGGACCGATGATCGACGATGACGGAGTGATGTGTGGCTCCCTGATCGTTGTGCAGGCCGAGGACCGTGAGGCCGCTGAGGCGTTCGCCGCTGGTGACCCATACGCGCTGGCGGGCCTTTTTGAAACGGTGACCATCACCGCCATGAAGCCCTTACTTGGCGTCTGAGACAGATCTCAGTGCAGGTCGTCGAGGAATGCCAGGATTGCGGCGTTGACCACCTCGGGCCTCTCGAGGTTCGAACTGTGGCCGGCGCCGGGCACGACAACGAACTCCGATGGACCACCAAGTCCTTCAGCGAGTGTGCGCCCCTCGGCGATGTCGATACCCATGTCGACGTCACCGTGAAAGGTGATGGCCGGACACGTGATCTCGCCGATTCGGTCCAGGATTGAATCCCGCTCGAAAAGGCATTCCTTGGCATCGGTCCATTGGGCGAGCGGCCGGGCCGTCCATCGGGCCCTCCACCAACTGGCATCGAAGTCAGGTCCGAAGAGTGCCATCTGGAGGGCATCTCCCATCTCGCCACTCATTCCCATGTCCAGGCCCGCGTCGAACAGTGCCTGGAATGCTGCACGCCCCTCATCTGAGAAGACACCAGCCTCAGAGTCGACCAGGACGAGAGCCCGCACCCGCTCAGGGGCGGTAAGGGCCGCCCGGAGGGACAAGAATCCTCCCTGGGACATGCCACCGAGTACCGCCTGCTCAATCTCCAGATGGTCCATGAGACTCAGGACGTCGGTAGCCAGGTCCCAGTAGTCGAACGGGGCGGTATAGCTGGTCTGTCCCCAGCCCCGCTCGTCGTAGGCGATGACCCGCCAGCCGGCGGTGGCTAACGGACCGATCTGGTGCTCCCACATCTCGTGGCCCATGGCGAAGCCGTGACTGAGGATGATCACGCGAACGTCTGGCCCGGCCTCTGGGTCCGAGTCCTGGTAGTGGAGGGATTGGCCGTTCACGGCGGCGAAGGGCACGAAGTTTCCTCAATTCGGGTCGCGGGTTGTTGAGCGTGTTCGACGGTAGCCGGGGTCAGCACCCCTAGATTCAGCGGGTGCCAACTCTTTTGGAACCAGCCTGTTTCGGTGCCATCGAGCTAGCCAATCGGGTTGTAATGGCACCCATGACGCGTTCACGTGCTGACACGGCCGGCAACGCCACCGATCTGATGGCCGAGTACTACGGCGCTCGGGCCAGTGCTGGCCTGATCGTGACCGAGGGGATCGCCCCCAGCGAGTCCGGTAAGGGCTATTGCCGGACTCCGGTCCTAGACAGCCCTTCCCGATTGGCTGGCTGGCGGGCCGTGACCGATGCCGTTCACGCCGGCGGTGGCAAGATCGTGGCCCAGGCAATGCACTGCGGTCGGGTGGCCCACGCCGCCAACAAGGCCCCAGGGGCCGGAACCGTGGCCCCATCGGCCATCCGGGCGGCTGGTCTCATGTATACCGATGGCGACGGCATGCAGCCCTTTGACGAGCCGCGGGCCCTGTCTGCCAGCGAGATAGGGGTGGTGGTTAACGAGTACCGCCGCTTCGCCTCGTTGGCCATGGAGGCGGGCTTCGATGGTGTCGAACTACACGGGACCAGTGGCTACCTTCCAGCCCAATTCCTCTGCACGGGCACCAACCGTCGTAGCGACGGCTACGGCGGTTCCGTGGAGGGTCGGATCCGCTTTCCGGTGGAGGTCCTAGGGGCGATAGTTGAGGAGATCGATTCTGGGCGAACAGGTCTGCGGATCTGTCCGGGCAACCCCTTCAACGACTTGGTTGACGATCGTCCCGAGGACGTCGAGGAGACGTTCCGGGCGTTTCTGGCCGCCATCCGACCACTCGGCCTAGCGTGGCTGCATGTCATCCGTCGTCACGAGGCGAACCAGGGCATCTACTTGGACAACTTGGCTCTGGCTCGGGAGCTCCACGACGGCGCTCTGATCGCAAATGACTCTTACGATGGGCCAGAGGCCACGAAAGACGTCTCCGAGGGAGTTTGCGATGCGGTGTCGTTCGGCCGGCACTTCTTGGCCACCACCGACCTGCCGGCCCGGTTGGCTGGTGGCCGCGACCCGGAGAGCTTCGATCCTCGAACTCTCTACACGCCAGGCCCGCTCGGCTACACAGACCTCTCCAGATGTTGATGGCCGCAGTGCGTAGCATCGGTGACGCGATCTGATGTGGGTTTTGCAATGACCTGCCGGATGTGTCTCAAGTGCCTGGTGCACTCGCGGCACAAGTTGGCCAAGGGAGGAAGATTATGAGGACCCTGGAATTGCGTCCCGTCTCGGGTCGTATCGGCACCGAGGTCGTCAACCCCAGGCGCGAGGATTTGCTGGCTGATGAAGATGTCCGGGCCGAACTACACCGGGCGCTTCTCGAACACCACCTCGTGGTGATTCGGAGTCTGGACCCGACACCCGAGGAGCATGTCCAGCTGGCAGCAGCATTTGGCGACCCCATAGCACCAGAAGACCACCTTCCCAAGCGGGATGGGCACCCCATGGTCTGTCGATTTGACAGTGCGGTTGGTTACAAGGCCGACCGATGGCATACCGATGGCACCTTCCGGGATGTGATCCCGAGTGCAGCGGTACTGGTCATGCGGACGTCGCCAGCCACCGGCGGCGACACAGCGTGGTCGAACTGCTCGGCGGCCTACGAAGACCTGTCTGACGGTATGAAGGGTCTCTTGGAGGGGCGCAAGGCCCTCCACGATCAGGGACCGGACGCCAAGGCCGTCCACCCGGTGGTGGTGGCCCACCCTGAGACGGGCAGGCCGATCCTCTTTGTGAACGACATCTTCACCCGGGGAATCATGAATCTGCCGCCAGACGAGAGTTCAGCCGTGCTGCCGTTCCTGATCCGACATGTTGGTCGACCAGAGTTCACCTATAGGCACCGCTGGGCCGAGGGCGACGTCGTCATCTGGGACAACCGCAGCACCCAGCACTACGGCTTGTTCGATTTCGAGGGCCAGCGGGTCGTGGAGCGGGTACACGTGGCCGGAGGGCCAATGGAGGCCCACCGTCTGGATCCCGATAGGGGTACGGCTGCTGCAGTGACGGACGGGCCTTGGTAGTCAGATGACCCCAGACTGGCGCAACCCCTTCCTGGCCGCCAGTGAGAATCCGATCGCTCACGGGCGCTGTGACCAGCAGGACAGCACCATGATCGACGGTCCCTTACCGACGGGTGGTTCAGACGGCCAGATCCTCGGTGAGGAGGACCGGCAGTACACGTGGCTGGGTCCGGGCCACTTCGGGGGCTTGATATCCGGGCCGTATCCCGATGGGCGGCGGACAATCTGGAGTCAGGGCCGCGAGTGCATCGTCAAGCTGGACCACGACACTCTCGAAGTGCTGGCTCGTCTCGACCTGTCTCACGAGCGCCCAGAGGAGCCGGTCAGTACCCAGGCCGACTGGGAGGCCGGAATAGCCGGGCTTGACCTCGTGCCAGGACCGGACGACGACCCGAACACACCTATCCTGCACGCCGCCGACCTGGCCGGCCGCTTTCTCACGGGTCTAGATGGCGTCTACGCTCTCCTGGACCACGAGCACACCCTCTTCTTGGGCCGCAAGTCGGGAGCTGTGGCCTACTGCGAGGAGGATCCGTCCGACCGCTACTCGCCATTGATCGAGAAGGCCCGCTGGGACAAGCCGCCTGAGGTCGAAGGATTCTTCGTTGGCGTAAACATGACCCCCGATGGGCGTCTGGTGCTATCCACCGACCACGGCTGGCTCGTCAGTTTGGCCCGGGACTTCTCCAACCACGTGGTCGCCCAGTTGCCGGGTGCCACAGAGCAGGCCGCCGTGCACAGCGACCGTATGGAGGCTGAGCGAGGGAACACCGCCTACGGCTGGGTTCGCACGAGTCTCTGTTGTGACGATTCGGGCGGTGTCTACGCCAATTCGGTCGACCATACGCACAAGGTCGTCTGGACTGGGGACCGGTTCTCGTTCGACGAGGCCGACGGAGCGTGGAGCGCTGAGTATCGCAACGGCACCGGCGTGGGATCAGGCACGACCCCGTGCCTCATGGGATTCGGTCCCTCCGAGGACCACTTCGTGGTGATCGGCGATGGTGACGAAGTGGTCAACATCACCCTGTTGTGGCGCGACGAGATCCCCGAGGATTGGGAGCAGTTACCTGGGGCGCCATCACGTCGGATCGCCGGACTAGGCCCCGCCAACATGGGAGACCCGGACCTACCGGCGATACAGACCGAGCAGTCGATCACCGTGGCCGGGAATGGCGCCATGACCGTCAACAACGAACCAGGCTCGCTTCCCGACTGGCTGCCGGCACGCGGTGCCCGCCTGCTGTGCTTCTTCCTCGGCCACCACGACCGATTCACACCCTACGGAATGCACAAGTATGAATGGAACTCGAAGACCAGGGAGTTCAAGGAGTCTTGGGTGGCTAGCAGCGTGAGCTCACCCAACTCGGTGCCCTACGTGAGCCAGGGGTCCGACACGGTCTACACCTGCGGGACGAGGCGGGGGAATTGGACCATCGAGGCGGTTAACTGGTCGACGGGTGCATCTCGAGGCCACTGGGTGGTCGGCGACAGCCGGTTCAACACCTTGGGCGGCGGAGTGAACATCGACGGTGACGGGCGAATCGTGTTCGGTACCATCTTTGGCAAGGCGAGAATTCTGACCCGCCCCTGAGACGGGACGACCAAAATCTGCGTCCGGGTCGCGTCGGGGCAGCCCGAGCAGGTACAACGGAGGCGTGCCAGGCATCCCCAACCAGCCCCGTGACCGTCGGGCCGAGGCCATTGACACCATTGATAACGGGATCTTCGACGTCCTCGTGGTCGGCGGAGGCGTCAATGGCGCCGTATCAGCCCTGGCCTTGGCAGCCCACGGCCTGCGGGTCGCCCTCGTGGAGCGCAACGACTTCGGTGCAGGTACCAGCCAAGAGTCCTCCTGCATGGTTTGGGGTGGTTTTAAGTACCTGGAGAGCCGTGACCTGAAGTTGGTTGCCGGGCTGTGTGACTCTCGCAACCGATTGGCCAGCGCCTACCCGACCCGTCTCGTCGAAACCCGGTTCATGGCCGCTCTGGACCATGGGGCGCCTTTCCCACCCTGGTTCGCTGCCCTTGGTGCCGTGGCCTATTGGGGCCTGGGACGCCTAGCTACCCAGCCACCCCGTCACCGGTCCACAGCCACCATTGAACGCCTCGAGCCTTCAGTGGATACCTCGATGGTTCGCGGTGGCATTGAGTACTCCGACTACCTCCTGGTCGACAATGACGCCCGGTTCGTGTCCGAACTGGCCATCGGGTCAACGCGGTACGGGGCCACCATCGCCAACCGAGTTGAGGTGCTGGACGCTGAGCAGGGAGTCGATGGTTGGCGGATCGCCATGCATGATCGCGTTGCCGGTCGCGACCTGGAGGCCACCTCTCGGATGGTCGTCAATGCCGGCGGGCCGGATGTGCCGGTGGTCGGCGACCTTCTGGGATCAACGACCGAACACCGTCTGGTGTTCTCCAAGGGAATCCATTTGGTCGTGCCCCGGATCACCGACTCCGGTCGGATTCTGGCCTTCTTCGATGACGACGAGCGCCTCTTCTACGTGCTGCCGATGGGGGAGAGGTCGGTCATCGGCACCACAGACACGCAGGTCGACGACCCGCAGGTAGCCGTTACCGCTGAAGATCGGACATTCCTCCTCGAGCAGATCAACGCCCGTATCGATAGGGGGACGCCACTTGCAGATGCTGACGTGATAGCGGAGCGGTGTGGGGTTCGGGCCCTGGTGGTACCCCCGGGCCGCTCTGCCGAGGGGCGGGACTGGACGGAGTTGTCCCGGGAGCACGCCGTGGAGGTCGACACGACCCTCGGTGTGGTCTCAGTACTGGGCGGCAAGCTCTCGGATTGCCTAAATGTGGGTGAGGAGGTCGTGGAGGCCGCAGCGGCCTGTGGTCTATCAGGCCGCAGACCGGTTCGACGTTGGTACGGCGAGCCCGGCAGGACGGCACGCCGTCGCTATGACGAGCGGACCGCTGGTCTCGCTCTGGATCCCAAGGTAGCCGGCGATCTTTGGCGGCGGCAGGGCATGCGGGCGTTCCCGGCGCTTGACCTAATGGACGTCGACCGCTCGATGGGAGAGCCCATGGGTGGGCTGATGCCTCTAACCGAGGCTGAGGTACGAGTCATGGCGGACCACGAATGGATCGTGGAGGCAGACGACTTTCTGCGGCGACGTACCATGCTGGCCCAGGTCCAGCGCAGATCCGACCTTGCGGTAGATGATGAGGTACAGCGAGCCTTGAGCCTCCTGCACCTGGCCTGATCCACCTCAACAGAGCAGGTACGAAGGAGACCCAGTTTTGGATGTTTCCACGGTCCTATGAGATGGTGGATGAGGCACGATGGTTGGCGTGGCTATTCGTATTGCATGATCAGATAAATCGCAGACAAGGAGAGAAATAGGCATGTATCTCTGGAACCGACAGTTCTACATCGACACTGGACGGTGGGCCGATGGTGTAGCTGCCCTCATGGCAGCCACAGAAATCATCAACGAAAAGAGTGACTACCACTCCGATGTCTGGATGCCGGCCAGCGTGGGGCCGCCCAACGTCCTCGGGATCTCGGCTCGTCTCGAGGCATACGCACCGTTCGCTGAGGAGCGGGCAGCGATGCTTAGCGATCCGGACATCCTGGCGTCCATCGCCGCCGCTGGGCCATGCATCACCTCGGTGCAGGACTTTCTGACGCGGATCGTCCACACCGCCGGTGAACGAGGTGACGTTCCAGTCGTGTGCAGCATGGTCAACTGGCAGGCGCACCCTGCCGACCTCAAGAAGGCCCTTGTATTCGCCATCGAGCTGGCGGACTACCAGCACTCCGTTGGGGGACAGACCGTGGTGGTCGGGAGCAGCGTTTGGGGTCAACCCAACGGGATCACGATGATCGGGAATTTCGACTCGTTGGCCGACTTCGAGTCAGCCAGTGACGCCATTCAGGCGGAGGGGTCTTTCCTTGATCGCCTTGAGGCAGGGGCCGTCGGAATGGCCGAGACAATCCAGACATGGGTGATGCGCCGGGCGACCTAAGCGATGAACAGCGCCTTATCGGAGGTTGTCTGCGTGCAACTCTTTCAACGCCGCCGATGGATCCAGCCTGATCAGGTGGACGTCGGCCTCGATGCATTCGTCCGTCAGTTGGCATGGATCGATGCCCATACAGGGCTTGCGATGGCAGGTTGGCGGCGGAGCGACTCCGCTGGTACGACGGGCGCGATTTTGGCTAGCACCACCTACGACGACCACGCCTGGTTCCTCGCCGAGGTGGCTCAACTCCAAACGCTGGAGGACTACGCCCCGGTCAACGAGGCTGCAGCGGCCCTGATGGTCGGTGAGGATGCCTTCGAACGTTGGGACTCACCGGCCGACACACCGGACGAGTGGTTGCCGGGCGAGGACTGGTTTCGACAGACCACGGGACCATTGGGCCTCACTCGAGATCCCCCATGGACCAACGCCGAGGGCGCCGACGGTCTTGTGTCGTGGTTCCGGGCCGATGAGCAGCAACCCGATGAAGCTCCGACCGCTGCCGATGGGTGTCGGACTGAGGAGTGGTCCCGGATCCACTGACCGCTGGCTCAGGGAAACTGTGGCGCTTCAGTCACCCCCGACGCTGGGCCACTTTCTGTGGCTGGGATGGCGTTCATCCACCTCGCACTCGTGGTCGTCGCGACGGTTGTGCCACCCGGCGAGAGGGTGCATTACCCATCTGCCCACAGAGTGGGCGAGCTCGCCGGAGCGAGCCACAACAGGTTGAAAGCGTGTCTGGCGTTCCACCGGAATGGGTTGTCGTACTCGTGTCCGGATGGCCAGGTAGAGGGCTAGAAGACCGAGGATGGTGGCGAGCGTCCAGAAGTAAGCCGAGGGACCGAACGACTCCATCGTGAAACCAATGATCATCGGCGCGGCCATAGCCCCGAAACTCGATGCCAGCACGAGTGTGGAAGCCACAGCGACCCGCTTCTCTGGCGGCACCCAGTCATTGGCAAGAGCCACGAACTGTCCGTACAGCGGGAACACGAAGGCGCCGAATACTAGGTTCACGCCGATAAGGGCGAGGTGGGAGGAAGGGGTGAGTGCCCCGACCACAGCCAAGCCACAAGAGATGCTGCTGACGCCGAGAATCACTGCCCGACGTGGGTAGCGGTCGGACAACGAGCCCAGAGGCACCTGTAGCAGCACGGCACCGACCACCGCCGCAGTGGTGAACAAAGTGATACGGCCGGCCCCCATGCCGGATGTGGTGCCGAACACAGCCGCCATCGACGAAACGGCTGCGGCGCTGAAGGAACAGAAGACAATCCCTACCACGGCAGACGGAATCGTCCGATACAGCTCTCGTAGCGGCATCTTCTCGGTACTCGGCATAGGAGGAGAGGTTGATGCCGACAGCGTCACCGGGACCACTGCAAGTGAGATGAGTACTGACGAGAGGACGAACATCTCGAGACCATCGGCTGATCCCAGGTTCAGCAGCAACTGCCCTCCGGCCGTGCCACCCATCATGACCATCATGTAAACGCCGAGGATGCTGCCACGGGTTTCGTTGGTTGCCCGGTCGTTCAACCAACTCTCCAGGATGACGAATACCCCGGCGTTACACAGGCCGCTTACGAAGTACACCAGCGACCAACTGGGTGTGGTGACGAGTACAGCGTTGACAAGTACTGCAGTGGACCCCGTAGAGGCCAAGGCGGCGAAGACGCGTATGTGTCCAACGGACATCAGGGCGATCGGAATGACCTTGGCCCCCGCCAGGTAGCCGGCGAAGTGCACGGCCATGACAACTCCCATGGCACCTGCACCAATCCCCTCCGACTCGCCCCGAATCGGTAGCAGGATCCGCTGTAGTCCGGTACCGACTTGGAGAAGGGCGAATCCCAGAAACAGTGCCCAGACGCCGAGTAGTGAGGAGATGGTCGATGTCCGGATATCTGTGGGGCCGCTCAACGAAGGGTCCTCACACCCTTCCCGACGTGGTCGGGTGATGGCACTTCAGCATGGGACGCCGCGGCGGCCAGGGCGGCCGAGGCGACCGGCTCGACCATCGGGGCCACCATGGGGCCACTTGACCCCTGGATGACGTGGAGCAGCATGCACTCCTGAGTGGCCACTGGATTGGGATCGTTGTCGGCAAAGAGCTCATGGTGCAGGTGAAGCCTTTTGACGTCAGCGCCAAGGACCAGCGAGTCGGTATAGATCTGCGCTCCTTCTTTGACCTCCCGTAGGTACCGGATACGGGTCTCCGCGGTGTAGAAGCTGCCATGGGCCGCTAGGTAACCGGGTCCGAAGCCCAGAGCCGTCAGAACGGCATCGCTAGCGTCACCAAACGCTACGCCGTAGAAACCCTCGGTGAGATGTCCGTTGTAATCGATCCACTCAGGTGGCACCACAGTGCGCCAGACCTGAAGGGGTTCGGTTGCTGCCTCCATAGGGAGACCTCCGACGTTGAACTTCGCCCGGCGACGGCGCGGACGCGCGCAATCTACCGGCTCATTGGAGAGCGGGAGCAATCACCATTGATGGTTATGGGACACAGGCGTAATTCCTATTGACTGTTAGCCAAGTGGGCCTAGTGGAAGGGTCTTCGGATCGAGGGTGGCCAGGGCCCCGATGTCGGGCGCTGGTGCCGTGCCGAACACCTCCTCGGCGGCTGCCAGGAGGTCCACCAGAGGAGCGTCGTCGTGCCGTCGTCCGGCAAACTGGACACCGACCGGTAGGCCACCGTCGGTGAAACCTGCCGGTATGGATGCAGACGGCGCCCCGGTCACTGTGATCCTCGAACAGGACCGCATCCAGTGGGTGTAGTGGTCCAGCGTCACCCCGTCGATCTCGTCGACCCACTCCATACCGACCGGAAACGGTGGCACCTGGGTGGTCGGGGACAGGAGCGCATCGAACCGACCCTCGACGAAGAACTGATCCCAAATTGACCGGATGCGCCCCTCGGTAGCTACCGCTTCGGCAATCCGATCGGCATCAAGAGAAAGCCCCAGCCGTATCTCGTAGCGGGCCGTGGCCTTCACTCGCTCGTCGTCGACGAGACCGGCCATGTGGAAGGTCTGAAAGAGTGCGCGCAGGTCCTCGAAACACTGATCGGCTCCAGTGAGGTCAGGACAGGCCTCTACCACTTCCCAGCCTGCATCCGCCAGGGCATCGACGGCCCGGCCTGTGGTCGCCAGTATGTCGGGATCCACGGGAAGGTCCCCGAGGTTGGGAGAAAACGCCACCCGAGGAGGTGTTGTGATGGAACCGGTTGGCACTTCGGTGGCGATCATCACCCGGAGAAGGAGGGCCATATCCGCCACCGTCCGGCCCATCGGGCCGACGATCGGTTGGTCGGTGCGGGGATCAGGGTGCACGTCCAAGGCAATGGATCCCGTCGTCGGACGGAAACCGACCACGGCGTTGAAGGCCGCAGGATTTCGTAGCGAGCCACCCAGGTCAGAACCGTCGGCAATGGAGAGCGAGCCACAGGCAAGACCTACGGCCGCACCGCCACTCGACCCACCGGCGCTACGTGTCGGGTCCCATGGATTACGAGTCAGGCCTAGTACCGGATTGAAGGTGTGGGAGCCCTTTCCGAACTCGGGCGTGTTGGTTTTGCCCACCGGCACCACGCCGCTCCGACGGATATGGGCGACCAGGGGGGCGTCGTCGGTCGGTATGTGGTCTCTGAAGACCAATGATCCTCGGGTGGTCAGGACGCCCGCTGTGTCGTTGAGGTCCTTGAAGGCGGTGACAAGGCCGCGTAGGGGGGTGCCCTTGAGCAGGGTCGGATCGTCGTCGAGTCGACCGGCGAGGTCCTCGGCTGTGTCCCAGTGGACGGTTGGTATGGCGTTGACCACCGGCTCGGTCATCTCGGCACGGGTCCGGCAGTCGGCCAGGAGTTCCCGACATGACGCCTTGCCGGCGTCCAGCAGCGCCTTCTGCTCGGTGGCGGTCAACGCAGCGAGGTCCATCGTCGGCGCACCCTAGGGTACGTCGGAGATGGACCTTTTGTCGGTCTCCGATCGTCCAGCGACCGTAGACCGGAGACCGGTCAGTGTCCGTGCAGTTCCCAGCCGTGGGGGACCGACAGTCCGAATTCGGTGCAGGCGTCGGCGACGGCGATGAAGAGGAACTTTCCGAACGATCGTTCGCAGCCAATGAGAAACGACGTCTGGCCGCCCTCGTCGTCGCGAACCAGGTCACAGCCGACGTTTCCTACCGATGCTGAGAACACGGCACCGTCTGGGGTGAGCTCATCGGACAGGTCTAAGTTGCAAATTTTGTTCAGGGCTGCTGTGGCGTTGGAGCCGCTGATTCGCAGCATGGCCCGACCGTGGGTTATGTCGATGACGGTGACGAACCCCTCGCCGGGCTCTCCCTGGAAATGGCCGAACACCTCGGAGAGGGCTGCTGTGATGGCCGACGCCTGTCCAGCGCCGGCATAGATGGTCCACTCGTCGGGACGGGTTCCGCATACGAGGGCACCGTCGGCTCGCCGCTGGCTCCTCCCATAGCCCACGCCTAGTTCTGCTGCCGCCCCCGTATCGGCACCGCCCCGAATCTGGACCTTGGTAGTTGAGGCAGCGTCGGCCACCGTGACGCTGCCGTCTGGAGCGCTCAGGGGACCGATGTCTACCGGGCTGTTGAAGGTGGTCTCAGACACGTTGCCGTGCTCCTTCCGGATCGACATGGGCGTGGTGTTCCTGGACGGTGGCGGTGACCCGCCGCCCGTCGGCGAGCAGCACCGTGATGGATGAACCCGCAGCGGCCAGCGACGGGTCGACCTGAGCCAGACAGACCGATCGTCCGAGGGTCGGCGACATTCGACTCGAGGTGATCCGTCCCAGGATCGTGTTCGAGCCGCCGTCCACAATCTGTGCGGCCTCTTCAGGGACGATCTCTGGATCGTCGGTTTGGACACCCACCAAGATGGGCAGGTCGGTCCGTTCGTAGGCGGCTTTCAATTCGGGCAGGCCAATGGTGTCCGGCTTGTCCAGCTTTACCAGCCCACCGAGGCCAGCTGTCGGAGCTTTACTTAGCCCATCGGTGTCCTGACCTACGATGTAGTGGCCCTTTTCCAGCCGCAGAATGCGCTGGGCTTCGACACCGAACGGACGACAGCCGAGATCTTCGCCCTGTGCGAGGAGTTCTTCCCAAACGTGGAGAGCATGACCGGACGGCACGTGAACCTCATAGGAGAGTTCACCGGTAAATCCGATCCTCCAGATAATGCAGTCGGACACACCGGCTACTGTGCCCTGGCGCACGCTGAAGTACGGGAAGGCGTCAGCGCTCAGGTCGACATCCTCCACGATCCGCTCTAGCAGGGTTCGGGAGTGCGGCCCGGCCACGTTGATACTGGTTAGGCCGCCAGTCACGGCAGTCACGTGGACTTGCCACTCGGGACGGTAGGTCTGTAGCCAGTCCTCCAGCATTTCCCAGACGGCACCGGCACCTGATGAGGTGCAGGTCATGAGCCAGTGGTACTCGCCTAGGCGGCCAGTGACGCCGTCATCGGAGACAACTCCGTCTTCGGCCACCATGGTGCCGTAGCGCACTCGTCCGATGTCCAACTTGCTCCACTTGTTGACGTAGACGAGTTCAAGGAGCTTCGACACGTCAGGGCCACGGAGGTCCAGCTTTCCGAGCGGGGTTACGTCAATGAGGCCGACGTTGTTCCGTACATTGTCGGCTTCCCCCATGGGATCGCCGTAATGGTCAGGACGCACCCACTGGCCGGCGAGGAGTGGTGCGGCGCCGTGGGCGTCGTGCCAGTCTTGGAGAGCTGATCGGCGCACCGGCTCGTGGATCCGACCAGCCAACGCACCAAGCGTGATGGGGGCGAAGGGGGGCCGCCACACAGTTGTACCAATCTCAGCCATAGACACCTGATTGGCTTCAGCCAACACGGCGGCAGCGTTGACGGTCTCCAGCTTGCCCTGGGACGGGCCCATCGTCACGGTGGTGTACCGCTTCATGAGCTCGATGGAGTCGAAGCCCTCCTTAGAGGCCTGGATAAGGTCCTTCGAGGAAACGTCCTCGGAGAAGTCGACCATGCCGTGGGTTGTGCTCCGGTAGCACTCCGGGTGCGGTACACGGTTCAAAGGAGTCCGGCTGTCTGCCATTTCGGCTGGCTTGTCCCAGGCGGGGTCGTTCGACCTGGCCGTCTGGGCCACCCGGTCGTGGCGACGCCGTAGTGCACGGTTGGCTGCCAACACACCAGTGGCCCGACCATGAGCCTCCAATTCGGCAGTCGACCCGTCACCAGTAATACCACCGGTAGCCAGAATGTTGCTGGGAAGCGAATTGGAGAAGTATCTGGCCGCCGTGGCGTCGTAGACGGGCCTGTCGCCGGCCATGTTGAGCAGCGAGGTGGGGGCGGTCCAGCCTGTGGCGGTGACCACTAGGTCGGCGTTGAGGGTCCTCCCATCGCTCAATGCGACCTTGGACACGCGGCTCTTGCCCTCCACGGACACAATGCTTTCGCCCTTGCGGGCGTCCAACACGGCCACGACCTCTACGCCAACCCGCTCCAGGTCGGCTACCGCTGCATCCCCATCGGCATTGGCGCTCATAACCACGGCTCTGTTCCCTGGCTTAACGGCCCAGAGATTGATAAGTCGCCGGGCGGCGCCGGAGAGAATGACACCTGGGGTGTCGTTGCCTGCAAACACGTACGGACGTTCCACCAGGCCGGGGGCCACGACCATTACTCCAGCTCGGGCCTTGATAAGCCGCTCCGGGGCAATGTCATGGCTCCGCTGCATGACGGAAATCCAGTTGTGGTCGTAGCGACCGGTCACCGTCGAGTCGACCAGCACCTCGATATTGGCGTGGGCGCGGCAGGCTGCAGCAAGGTCCGCACCCTGTGCCCGTTGGGCGTCGTCACCCCATAGGAGGTGGCCACCGAGATCGCCGTACTGCTCGACGAGGAGGACCGAAGCGCCATTGTCGGCAGCTGCCAGAGCGGCACCCATACCGGCCGGGCCACCACCCGCTACAAGGACGTCCGGGTGGACGTACCGCTTGTCGTAGGCATCGTGCGTGCTGGTTTCCCAGTGAATTCGGCCACCTGGTGCAAACTTCTTTAGGACCTTTTGGTATAGCGGCCACAGAAACTTCGGACGCATAAAGGTCTTGTAGTAAAAGCCCGAGGACAGGAATCGTCCAACCAACTGGTTCGCGGCACCGAGATCAAACTCGAGACTGGGCCACACGTTCTGTGTGCTGACCACCATGCCAGCTTCCAGGCGGCGGCTGCCGGCCCGGACATTGGGCTCGTCGCCGACCTGCACGAACAGATTTGGGTCCCAGTGGTCGGCGGTCAGAATGCCGCGTTTGCGGTGGTACTTCATACTGCGGCCGAAAACGTCGACTCCACTGGCCGCAATCGCCGAGGCGATGGTGTCGCCCTGGTGCCCGGTAACGGCTTTTCCATTCCAGGTGAAAGAAAGGCTCGTGGACCGGTCAATGATCTCGCCCGGTTGGGCGGTAAGTCGGTTACTCATGACGCCTCCTGGCCGCGGATCTCGTTTGTCGCGGTGTTGCGCTCAATGGTGAAGTAGCGGCGGCAGCCGCCCCGGCAGTACCAGGTTTCGGTGACCCAGTCGGCGGGGTTCTTCCGCATGTACA
This sequence comes from Acidimicrobiales bacterium, assembly GCA_030747775.1. GTDB lineage: Bacteria > Actinomycetota > Acidimicrobiia > Acidimicrobiales > MedAcidi-G1 > UBA9410. The sequence goes on from JASLKB010000019.1 coordinate 17,179, forward strand.
AGTATTCACGCCACTCGACCAGAGAAGCCGTCGAGGGGTCGGGGCGGGGAACGAGCTCCCCGCAGTTCCGTAGGTCGCCCGAGTTCCGGGGACCACAGTTGGGGCAAGGTACGACAATCATTAGTGACCCACCGCCGCAGCGCCCTTTTCACCAACGAGGTCTCCCTCGGTGAAGCGCTCGATGCCGAAGGCTGAGATCAGGTCCGCGTTACGGCCGGTGGCGATCGTCTCAGCCAGAGTTTCGCCAGCCACCGGGCCAGCCTTGAATCCATATGTCCCCCAGCCGACGTCGACCAGGTAACCCTCTACGGGGGTGTTACCCATCACCGGGGAGTAGTCCGGGGTCATGTCGCACAACCCCGACCACTGACGCAGCAACCGCATCTTGGAGATACCCGGCATCAGTTCCAGAACATGGCCGGCCAGCTCCTCGGTGAACTCGAGGGTGCCATTCACCCGGTAGGTGCCTACCGGGTCCACAGAAGCACCGAACACGAGCTCGCCGCGGTCGGTTTGGCTCACGTAGACGTGGAGCGAGCCTGAAACCACCACGGTCGGCAGGAACACCTTGCACGGTTCGGTAACCGCTGCTTGCAGCGGGTGGGTAGTGATCGGTAGCGGAACGCCGGCCATGTTGGAGATCAGTGAGGCCCAGCCGGCAGTGCAGTTCACGACGATGGGGGCACTGATGTCGCCCCGGCTGGTTTTGACACCGGTGACCTTGCCGCCGGCACCTTTGCCTCCGGGGCCCGAACCACCTTCGACCATGATGTCCAGAACCTCGGTCTCTTGGAGGATGTGGACGTCGTGGACGTCGGCACCGCGGGCGTAGCCCCACACCACAGCGTCGTGGCGGACGATGCCGCCGGGTGGATGGTGCAGTGCCCCCAGGATGGGGTAGCGGGTGTTTTGCGAGACGTCCAGGCTGGGTGCCTGTTTCTTGACCTCCTGGGCGTCGATGACACTCGAATCGATCCCCTGCAACTTGTTGACCTCAGCGCGCCAATGCATGGTCCGTAGCGCCGAGTCGGTGTGGGCCAGGGTGAGGTGACCCCGCTTGGAGAACATGATGTTCAGGTTGAGGTCCGTGGCCATCGTGTTGTAGAGGTCGAGTGACCGGTCGTAGAAAGCCACACCCTCCGGTGTGAGGTAGTTCGACCGGACGATGGCCGTGTTGCGTCCCGAACCGCCACCACCGATATAGCCCTTGTCGACCACGGCGACGTTGGTGATGCCATGGTTCTCTGCCAGGTAGTAGGCGGTAGCTAGTCCGTGAAGTCCACCACCGATGATGACGACGTCGTATGACGATCGCATCTCCGGTCGCCGCCACATCCGCGGCCAGTCACCCCGGGTCAGGCCGTGCTTGATCAGCGCGCCTGCGGAGTATTTCGGGGGTCGCTTCCCCATGGGCTCTGTTCCCTTCTCCCTAGATTTCGACCGCACGCCACGGCAGGGGGTTGGCCCCGGTGCCATAGAGCGGCTGGTCGTCGGATACGTCGCCGATGGGGATCCGCTGGGACCCGGTGAACCTGTCGGCGATCATGTTGTGGAACCGGTGCAGCGGTTCCTCGAATCGCGGTGAGAGGCGGCCCGGTGTGTAACCGCCTGAGGTCAGTCCCTTCTGGCCGCGTTCAACCATGTTGATGTCTTCGTCGTTGACGTCCAGCCAGAAATCGCGCGTGGTGGCGAAATCGGCGTCTGCCACGTGTGGATTGGACGGTGGTAGCAGCCAAGTGCATGTCTCACGGGTCAGGCCAGAGGTGAGGGGGTCGAGGCACATCACGAACACGTGGTTCGGTAGCACGCTAAGAAGGACATTGGGGAACAGGGCGATGAACCGTCCGCTAGCCATGTCGGAGTGGCTTAGGCCCTCCGCCGGGGGCATGACCGACCAGTCGCCTCGTTCGTCGTTGGAGATGGGGGTGGTGGTTTGGCCGCAGTACATGCCGACACCTTGGTAGCGGTAGTGGTTCAGTACCCGGGACACCTTTGAGAGCTCCGGGTGAACCCAAGGCAGGTGGTAGTACTCCTGGAAGTTCTCGCTAATCAGTTTCCAGTTGGCCTCGATGTCGATCCTCTCTGTGAGGTGTGAGCGCCAGTCGCTCAACCGGTAGCCGGCAAGCCGTTCATCCAGGTCGCCGAACCAATCGGTGGCCGGCACGGTCTCGTTTGAGAGGCAAATGACCAGGAGACACTGCCAGACGTCGACGCGCACCGGATGAAGGCCGTAGTCGGCTGGGTCGAAACCGTCCACGCCGGCCTCAGCGAACTGCGGAGTGGCCACCAGTGCGCCATCCCTGTCATAGGACCATCGGTGGTAAGGACAGCGGATGGTGTTACTAAGGGTGCAGTCACCGTCCAGGAGCTGCGTGCCGCGGTGTCGACAGGCGTTCAGGAAGGCTCGGAGCTCGCCGGTGGCGTTACGGGTGATGATGACGGACCGTCCAGCCACCGTCCTCACGATGGCGCTGCCCGGTGCGTCTAACTCGTCGTGGAGTCCGACGCACACCCATGAAGTAGCGAATACCCGCTCCTGCTCCTCGGCGAAGAATGCCTCGTCGCTGTAGCAGTCAGCAGGTAGCGCGTGGGCCTCGAGGACTGGGCGGCGTGTGCCAACCCAGGCTTCCTCGGTAGTCCAGCGGGACTCCGGTACGGCGTTCATCGTGTCGGTGGTGGTCATGAGGAGGAGGTAGCCCACGTCGCGTTGGGTGGACCTGGGGCGGCGCTGGCACGGTACGCCTTGTTTCACTCTATGTAAATAAACAGTAATCTCATGGCGTCATGAATCAAATCGCTACCCAGGCCGGCGCAGACCTTGGCGACCTGCCTTCGATCCAGGGCCTCAATACCTTTGCGATCGTGGCTCGCCATGACAGCTTTTCCAGTGCGGCCGACGAGTTGGAGGTCGGACAGTCGGCGGTTAGTCATGCGATTCGGCAACTGGAGCGGTGGTTCGGGTGTGCCCTCTTCGAGCGGGACCACCGAGGGATCCGCCTCACCGCCGAGGGCCGGATTCTCGCCGACGGAGTGGGTGCCGGCCTCACGAGGGTCCACCAGGCAGTGCGGGACGTACAGCACCTCCATGAGCACGCCACCGAGGTAGTGGCCATTTCGGTGTCCACGGCCACGGCAAGCAACTGGCTCATCCCTCGATTGGCGGGTTTCAAGGCGGATCACCCCGAGATCGACGTGCGCTGTGTAACTACGGACTCGGACCGGAATTTTGACACCGGATCAGTGGACCTGTTCGTGCCAGTGGGTCGTGCGCGGTGGCCGGGCTGTCAACGGTGGGCGTTGTGCGACGAGACGGTATATCCAGTCTGTAGTCCTGACTATGCCGCGACCGTCGGACCAACTCCATGGTCGGTTGAGACTCTGATGACAACCGAACTCCTCGCTCTCCAGGAGCGCCACCGATCTCGGATGCGCTGGTCGGAGTGGTTCGCCGCCGTCGGCACCGGCGCGCCCGACGGCGCAGGTAGGGGCATCACCAACGACTACACCGTCCTGCTGCACGCCGCCATGGAGGGTCAAGGTGTCGGGCTCGGCTGGCACCATCTGGTGGCCGATCTGGTGACCCAAGGGCGTCTGGTCAGACCGGTAAGCGAGGCGGTGACCACGGGAGATCCACTCTGGCTAAACGCCCCGCCGGGGCGGTCGCTGGATTCGGCCACCGAGGTCCTAAGAGACTGGTTGCTGGAACACGCCTAAGAGGTGGTTGCACCATCTTTGCCCTGTCGGCAGGACGAGAAGTTCCCGACCTAGGGTGGTCGCCATGTCCGGACTGCACGTCATCGACCATCCCTTGGTCGCCCACAAACTCACCCGGATGCGTCGGATCGAGACGCCAAGCGAGCAATTCCGGCGCCTTCTAACGGAGATAAGCCTTCTCCTGGCCTACGAGGTGACCAGAGACTTGCCATTGAGGGACGTCAAGATCACGACCCCGCTGATCGAGTCGGACCAACCCGAGCTAGTTGAAGAACCGGTGGTCGTCTCCATCCTCCGGGCCGGGAACGGCTTGCTGGACGGGGTGCTGCAGGTGATCCCGTCGGCCTCAGTAGGCCATATTGGCCTGTACCGGAACCACGACACACTCGAGGCCGTGGAGTACTACTGCAAACTCCCTCCGCTCGCGGAGCGGACAGTCATCGTGGTGGATCCGATGCTGGCCACAGGTAATTCTGCTAGCGCGGCCGTGGACCGCGTTAAGGCCGATCAACCCGCCTCCATCCGGTTTTTATGCCTATTGGCCGCACCCGAGGGGATCGAGGCGCTATCCGCCAACCATCCGGACGTAGGAATCTGGACCGCAGCGGTGGACGAGTGCCTCAATGAGGTGGGCTACATACTTCCGGGTCTGGGCGATGCCGGTGACCGGATCTTCGGTACGACCTAAGGCCCCACCTCATCAGGGTGACAGGGGCCGACACAGGGTTCTCCGGGTCTTCCTGACGGCGGCCCTGGGGCTCTCGGCGGCTCTAGTTGCCGGGTCGGTGGGGCCCGCCGGAGCCAACGCCCCCGACCAGTCCACCCCCGAGATGGTCGGTCGCGGTCCAGGTGTGGTGTACCTGACCTTCGATGACGGTCCCGATGAGCTGCTCACGCCTGTCCTCCTCGACCTCCTCGACCTCCACGGTGTCCGGGCCACCTTCTTCCTGCTGGGTCGAAACCTGGCCACCCGATGGGGGAGCGACGAGGTGCAAGACCTGCTGAATAGGGGCCATGCCGTCGGCAACCACTCCATCCATCACCGTCGGCTGACCCAGCAGCACCCCTGGAGCGTGGCCGCAGACCTTGGTGGGGCATCGGATCTCTTGGCGGATCGGACCGGGTACCGACCCAGCTGCTGGCGTGCACCTTACGGCGACCGCAATCTGATGGTCGATGCGGTGGCAGCATCGCTCGATTTGACTCACGTGGGATGGACAGCTGACCCTCAGGAGTGGCGACACCCCTGGGTTCCGGTAGTGGTCGACTACCTAACTCGTGAGCGCCACGATGGCTCGATCGTCCTGCTGCACGACCGAAAGTGGCTGTCGCTGCACATCGTCGATGACCTCCTACCGGCATCTCACGAAGACGGCTGGCGGTTCGAGGCCCTTCCGAGCTGCCGGGTACCGGGCGAGCGTGAGGCCAGGATGGCCACACGCACAATCGACAAGCCACCGGTAGGTCGGGTGGAACGGGTAACCGAGGTTGACGGGAGACTCAAGATCTGGGGGTGGGCATATGACGCCGACGCCCCGGCGGGTGGGTTGTCGATCAGGATGACGGTGGGGGAGGGCGGACCAACCAACGCAGCCGAAACCGGATCCGATCACAGCTTCGACTTCTCTCTCGAAGAGGTCCCGACAGGCCCCATTTGCTTGTGGGCTAAGGATTCCGGGCGACGCCAGGACGCCAATCTCGGGTGCCACCGAGCAGAAATACCGCCCGGGGCCTGATCACGGCCGTACTCTCCGAACAGTGAGTGGCATCTATCCCGACGGACCACCGGCCGACGAGGGCGAAGCCCTTCTGGCAATCCAACGCCAAGTGGCCCGTGTTATGGGGCTAGTTACCCGTCTGGATGTGGGACCCCGCCCCGAGGTGCCCCAGGGTCCGGCCATCCACGCCGCCAATCATCGGAGCATGGCCGATCTCTTGCTGTCGACCGGCACGTTCAGCGAATGGGGTTGGCCAATTAGACCGTTGGTGGCTGGCGCCTACTTTGACAAACCAGGACTTGGCGCTTTACTCAGGCGTCTCCGCTGCATCCCCGTACACGGCACCGAAGCCATTGACCGTGCCCACGAGGTTCTCGAACAGGGCTGGTCGGTGGCCATCATGCCCGAGGGTCGAGTCGTGCCTGAAGACGAATGGGCGCCCACCGGCGTGGGCCGATCGCACCCGGGAATCGGACGGGTAGCCATTGACACCGGTCTGCCGGTGGTGGCCAACGGTGCTAGCGGAACAGAGGTGTTCTGGCCTCGGGGGCGAACGCTTCCGATTGTGCGACCGGGTCGCAGATGCCATTTGGCACTACGAAGTGAGGTCGTGGGCCCGGTGCCCGACAGCACCTCTCGTGAGGCCACCACCCGCATCATGGATGCGGTGGCTCGTTGTGTCGCCATCTCTGACCGGATCACTGGCCGGGCCGCCTGACCAAGAGGAGTCGGCCACCAAGAGGGCCAGCAGTGTCCGTGACCGTCGATGAGAAGCGGTCCGGTGTAGTTGGTCCCCGAGAACCTCCTCGCCTGGGTCACCAAAGTGCAGTAGCCATTCCCCCAGCGAGCGTGGAGCCGAGCTCTCGGGCCCCCATCAGGTGATCGTCAGTCAGGTCTCCAGCAGCTAGCAGTGGCTCCACCACCGGGCGCCAGTCAAGGCCCGAAGCTAGGGGAACCACGGCGTCAACAGCAGCGGTTCCGACGCCACTCGCCTTGACCAGGAGCCCGTAGGGGCGGCCCCTGGTGTGCTCCAGACACGGGTAGTAGATCCGGTCGAAGAAATCCTTCAGAGCCCCAGACATGTAGCCGAAGTTCTCGGGCGTGGCCAGCAAGTAGCCGTCAGCGTTCATGACATCGTCGACAACGGCATCGAACGCGAGAAGGACCCGGACGTCGACCGTTACGCCGGTCGCCTCCGCGATCTCCGGACTACGGGCACCCTTCACCGCTTCCTCCACTAGTCGGGTCGTGCCTCCGGAACCCGAGTGGTAAACGACGAGGATGGATGGCACGGAGCCCTGCTCAGAAGTGGTAGGGGAAGCCCGAGAAATCCTGGGAACGCTTCCCCAAGAAGGCGTCACGCCCCTCCTGGGCCTCCTCGGTGCTGTAGGCCAGACGAGTGGCCTCCCCAGCGAAGACCTGCTGGCCGACCAGACCGTCGTCAATGAGGTTGAATGCGAACTTCAGCATCCGCTGTGCCGTGGGGCTCTTGGCGTTTATGGCCGCAGCCCACTCCAGTGCCACCTCTTCGAGTCGATCGTGGTCGACGACCTCGTTAACGGCTCCCATGGCGTGCATGGTTTCAGCGTCGTATTCGCGCCCCAGGAAGAAGATCTCCCTAGCGAACTTCTGACCCACCTGACGGGCCAGATAGGCAGAACCAAACCCGCCGTCGAAGCTCGCCACGTCGGCGTCGGTTTGCTTGAACCGCGCATGCTGACGGCTCGCCAGCGTGAGGTCAGCCACCACGTGGAGGCTGTGACCACCGCCGGCTGCCCATCCAGGCACTACGGCTATCACCACCTTGGGCATGAAGCGGATCAAGCGCTGCACCTCGAGGATGTGGAGACGCCCTATGCGTGCAGGGTCCACGGACTCGGCAGTCTCGCCGTCGGCGTAGCGGTAACCATCCTTGCCACGTATTCGTTGGTCGCCACCCGAACAGAAGGCCCAGCCTCCGTCCGACTTTGATGGTCCGTTACCGGTCAGCAATATGGTCCCGACGTCCGAGGTCATTCGGGCGTGGTCAAGGACTCGATATAGCTCATCGACGGTGTGGGGCCGGAAGGCGTTGCGAACCTCCGGACGGTCGAAGGCCACCCGGACGGTTCCCTGGTCGACTGCACGGTGATAGGTCAGGTCGGTTAGGTCGAAGCCGGGTACTGCCTCCCACAGGTCGGGATCAAAGATCGCCGACACGCCATTCGAGCCCACGGTCGCCATGGCACGGGAGCAT
>JASLKB010000001.1 GCA_030747775.1 Acidimicrobiales bacterium
AGTAGTTCCGGTCATCCGTGAAGTTGGTGAGTTGCCTCTCATCGAGTTGGCGCGCCAGATCGTGCACGTAGCAGAACGAGCTCATGCAAGGAAACTTGCTCCCGATGACATGGCTGGTGGGACTTTCACCATCACCAACGCGGGACCCTTTGGCACCCTATTGCAGTTCCCCATAATCAACCAGCCACAAGTAGCGATCTTGTCGACTGACGGGGTCAGTAGAAAACCGGCAGTGGTAACCGACGCCGACGGAAACGAATCCATCGAGATTCGCTCCATTGGGATACTCGCCCTGGCCTGGGACCACCGAGCCTTCGACGGAGCCTACGCAGCATCATTCCTGGGACGGATCAGAGAACTAATCGAATGCACCGACTGGGAGTCCGAGATAGAGATCACTTAGCCCGAACCAGAAAGCCCCCCCAGGGCGATCATGGTGCGCATTTTTCTCCAAGAAGGGGCGGTTTCCGGCCTTCAAACACCGAAATGGAAACCCCTCGATGGGAAACGGTCTTCGCCTTGAAACCAAAGGGCCGGCCCACGATTGGACCGGCCTCTTTGTACCCCGTACGGGATTCGAACCCGTGCTACCAGATTGAGAATCTGGCGTCCTAGGCCTCTAGACGAACGGGGCCAGAACCGCCCGATGTTGTCGATCCAAAGATCGGAACCACCAAAGCGGCGGCCATTGTAGCGACGACGCCGAACGCCGCCTCCTGCTCGGGGGGGAGGACTCGAACCCCCAACGACTGGACCAGAACCAGCTGTGTTGCCAATTACACCACCCCCGAAGGTGGGCCCATGAGGGCCCGGTCAGCGTAACGGCGGGCTCGCGGCGACCAACGCTCCCATCATCTTCACAAGCGCGGCGTAGACGACAGGCAGGGCTGCCCACAGGGAGCCCTACAAGCGGGCCCGGGCTCGGGCGATCCGCCGGAGGACCTCGTCTCGCTCCATGCACTTGGCCATCGTCTCGAACAGCGGCGGCCCCACCGTCCGACCGGTCACGGCCACGCGGACCGAGGCCTGGGCCTTGCCTAGCTTCAGGCCCAACGACTCACCCACCGCCGAGACGGCCGCCAGGATCGCCTCGGTCTCCCACGGACAGTCAGCCAAGGCCACTGCTGTCCCGTCCAACATGGCCGCGGCCGACGGACCCTTCACCATGGCCTTCTCCCACGAGTCAGGATCGTCCACCGGCTCGTCGAGAAACAAAAAGTCCACAAAACGGGGAGTGTCGCCCAACGTGCGGAGCTTCTCCTGCACCAGATCCACCATGGTCGAAAAGCGTCCGGGGTCGAACCGGTCGGTCGGCCAGGGCGCGTCAGCACCCACCCACGGCGTCACCCGCTCCATGAAGTCCGGCTTTGACAGCGCCCGGAGGTGAGTGGCGTTCACATGCTCGAGCTTTTTGAGGTCGAAGAAGGCCGCTGCCTTGTTGACGTCCTCGATGCGGAACAGCTCGACGATCTCGTCCAGAGGGCGGACCTCGACATCGTCGGGTGGCCCCCAACCCAAAAGGGCCAGATAGTTCACCATTGCCTCGGCTAGATAGCCGCGGGCCCGGTAGTCGCCGATGGAGACGTCGTCGCGGCGCTTGGAGAGCTTCTTACGCTGTTCGTTCACCAGCAGCGGGAGATGGGCGTACGTCGGTCGTGGTGCCCCGATGGCGTCCAGGAGAAGTAGCACCTTGGGCACCCCGGACAGCAGGTCCTCACCGCGGATGGCGTGCGTGATGCCCATGTCGGCATCGTCAACGGCGTTGGCCAGCAGGAACACGGGCGAACCGTTGGACCGCCAGATAACGAAATCCTCCAGGTCGTCAGTGGCGAACGAGACCTTGCCGCGCACCACGTCGTCGAAGTCCATGGTCGCTCCAGCCGGCATCCGGAACCGGACGGCCAGTCCGTCGACCAGCGCCGAACCGCCGACCTCCCGGTTATCGGCATCGCAGAGGTAGGCGAGGCCTCGCTCCAGGAGGTCCTCGGCCACCTCGCGGTGCCGGTCCCGGCGCTCCGACTGGAAGTAGGGACCCTCGTCCCAGTCGAGACCCAGCCAATCCAGCTCGGCCAGGAGACTGTCGGTCAGGTCGGTCCGATTCCGTTCGGCGTCTGTGTCCTCGATGCGGAGCACGAAAGTGCCGCCGACCGACCGGGCATGCAGCCAGTTGAACAGCGCCGTGCGGGCACTGCCGACGTGCAGATAGCCGGTGGGCGAGGGGGCGAATCGGACTCGGGACGTCACCCGGAGGAGGCTAGCGGTGGGTCGACCACTGGCTCTGGGCCCGACCTCAATCCGGACTCAGGGGTATCCGGGATCGAAGCCAGGAATCAGGCCACGCCGAGGATGGTGCGACGGATGATCCCGGCCACCGTCTCGACCAGTAGGTCGTGCGAAACGCCCCACCGTTCCAGGCCGTGCTGATGGTTTGCCACGTGAGCCAGCATCCCGACCACGACACCAGCCGAGGCCCTCGGATCACCGGGGGTATCGCGCCTCGCGGCCAGGCCCATCAGCGCCTCGGTGGCACCGGCCAACAGGTTGGTCCGGATGCCCCTGAAGCGAAGGTCACCCTCCATGGAGGCCATGTCGAGCACCCGGAGCACCGACTTGTGGCGAGTCCAGAACTCGAGCATCCCGTCGGCCACCCGGTGGGCCGAACCGTCCGGATCACCTTCCCAGTCTCTGTTAGTGATCAGCTTCGAGAGGTCATCGTGCCAAGCCTCGCCGAGGTCGGCGGCCATGGCCAGCATTGCCGCTTCGACATCGGGGAAGTACTGGTAGAAGGTCGCCGGTGAGGTCCCAGCTTCCCGGGCAATGTCGACCACCTTGAGGTCCCGGTACGCCACCGTCTCCAACAGGACGCCGGTGGCATCCATCATCCGCTGTCGAGTCGCCAGTCCTCGACGCCCGGGGACCCGACCATCGGCGGCCCGGGGATCCCGAGCGTCCGCCACGGTGGTCGTCTGATCGCTCACGAGCCTAATGGTAGGCCGGAACGCGTATCTGATACCCCGTCAGGTACCGGCTGATTTCCGTACCGTTGCGGCTTGGTCCTGGGATGTTCGAGCATGTTTCAGGGTCATCCCAGCCCGTTCCTAGGTCGAACCGGCTAGCCACCTGGCCGTCCCGGCCAACGACAAGTCCAACAGTGCACCCACTCCATCATCCAGTGCCGCCCGGACGGCCACCGCGGCCAACATCCCAGTAACCGGGTCAGCCACAGCGTCGGCCACGAAGCCTGGAGGCTCGTCAAATACCAGCCCTCCCGACACAGCAGCGTCATCACCGAAAGCCACCCCACCAGACCTCGGTCCGGTTCGGCCATAGCCGGTGATGGAGGCCCACACCACACCGCGTGCTACCTCGGCGTGCGCGTCCAGTCCCCAGTGGGCCAGAGCTCGGGGTCGACTGGCCTCGAGCACCACGTCGGCCCCGTCAACCAACCTACGGACCTGCTCGCGGCCGGCCTTCGTCGTCGGATCGACAGTCACCTCCTCCTTGGCAAGGTTCAGTGAAGCGAAGAACGAGGCTGGACCTCTACGCGCCCCGTCGGGACGATGCACGCTCTCCACCTTGACTACCCGGGAGCCAGCTCGGGCCAACAGACCACCGCAGAGCGGCGCCGCCCACAACGAGCCAAACTCGACCACCACCGGCTGGTGAGGACGTTGTCCCTGTCCGGGTCCGATCAATGCCACCAATGGCTGCGAGGGTGCTGTCCCCGGTACCCCGAGGGGTAGGCCCAGCAGGTCGGCCGCCTCCACCAACTCGGCACGAGTCCGCCCCGCCAGCGCGCGCCGGACCGCCGACCAATCCGTGGGGTCCAGTGCCGGTCCGCTGGCCACAGATCCGACCAGAGCAGGTAGGAGGTCAAAGTCCTCGGGACGCGCCAAGTTCAGACAGACCATCCCATCGGCTGCATCGAGCAGGTGGGCGTTACCCCCTACCGAGGTTGCTCCCCTACGTCCCAACCCGGCGGCCGCAGCGCGTGCACCAACCAGCGCTGGGCCATCCACCGGCGGCCCACCGGATGCCACCCAAGCCGAAGCTAGGAAATCGACCCCCTGCACCAACCCGTCGGGCACGGAGCGGCGCGGCCCGTCGACCGGCCCGCTGAGTTCGGCGGCCGTGGAGCACAGCCACCGTCGGTTCGCCGCCACCGGGTCATCGGCACGGGGTGGTGTACAGGTCCAGCGCTGTACCTCGTCGAGGCCGGGCGATCCAATTGGTCCTGCCATCGACCCGACGCTAGCCATTCCCGCTCCAACGCCAGTTCGACGCCGAGGTGGCCCGGATAGGGCATGGTGAGCAATGCTCTGGACCGTTGGCCCGACGATCACACCCAGGAGTCCCCCATGCCCGACATGAAGCCCGGAAGCCGGTTCACCAGCAACGTCTGCACCACTGAGGTGATCGTGGTGAGGGGAGCCGGCGAAGCTGACCTCCGCTGCGGCGGTTCCCCCATGCTGTCGGCAGGTTCGGTCCCTGATGGCGGTACCCCCGATCCCGAAGCCGCCGCTGGCACCCTTATGGGCAAGCGCTACGTGGACGCCGATGACACGCTCGAGGTGCTGTGCACCAAGCCGGGTGACGGCTCGCTCGGCTTGAGTGAGGTGCTACTGGAACTCAAGGAGGCCAAGCCCCTCCCCGCCTCTGATTGATCCGAGCCCACCTCCGACCTCCCCCGAGACCCCCTTTGTAGAGACGAGCAGGCTGAACCTTGAACCTGATGATGCTGCTGGAAATGGCGGCCGGTGGCTTCGGCGACCGGGTGGCCGTCGGTTCCCGTGACGGAGGCTTGACCTTCCAGCAGCTCTTCGACCGGGCCGGGGCTGCAGCCGACCGCTTCCGGGCTAGCGGAGCAGGGGTGGTGGCGATGGCCGACGTGTCATCGGTGGCCCTGCCCATCTCGCTGTTTGGAGCGGCCTGGGCCGACCTGCCGTTCGTCCCACTCAACTACCGGCTGACCGACGACGAACTGTCCGCTCTGGCGGCCCGGATCGCCCCGGCAATCGTCCTGCTCGATCCTGAGGCCACCGGGCGTCTCGCCGACCTCGGCGACGTGGTCGTCTTGGACCGCCAGGCCCTGCTGGACGAATTGGCTGAAGCCCCGGTGCCTGACGGCGGTTGGGATGCCGATTGGGACATGGCTGGCGAGGGAACAGCAATCCTGTTGTTCACCAGTGGAACCACCGGAGAGCCCAAGGCGGCCATGCTGCGCCACCGACACCTCGTCTCCTACGTCCTGGGGTCGGTCGAGTTCATGGGAGCCGCCGAGGACGAGGCCGCGCTGGTGAGCGTGCCGCCGTACCACATCGCTGGAATGGCGGCCCTCCTTTCCAACGTCTACGCGGGTCGACGGATCGTGCAGTTGCCCACCTTCGATGCCGGTTCATGGGTGGACCTCGTGCGGACCGAGGAGGTGACCAGCGCAATGGTGGTCCCCACCATGCTGACGCGGATCGTGGAACACCTGGATGCCGAACTCGCCGACGGGTCGACCGGCTGTGGAGTCCTACCGACGCTGCGGTCGCTGGCCTACGGCGGCGGGAAGATGCCCCGTCCCACCATCGAGCGGGCCCTCCGGTTGCTACCCGAAGTGGCGTTTGTCAACGCCTATGGCCTGACCGAAACCAGCTCCACCGTGGCTCTTCTCGGACCTCAGGAGCACCGAGACGCGCTGGCCAGCGAGGACGAGGCGGTCCGAGCGCGGCTGGGGTCAGCTGGTCGGCCGCTGCCCGCCATCGAGGTCTCGATCCGGGATGAGGATGGCACCGAGGTGCCCTTGGGGCTCCCCGGTGAGATCTGGGTGCGCGGTGAACAGGTATCCGGCGAGTACCGGGGACAGGCCCCCCGGCTCACCGCCGACGGTTGGTTCCCAACCCACGATGGTGGTCGACTAGACGACGACGGCTTTCTCCACGTGACCGGGCGGATCGACGACGTGATTGTCAAAGGCGGCCAGAACGTGTCACCTGGTGAGATCGAGGCCGTGCTCGTCGAGCATCCGGCTGTGGCCGACGCTGCGGCTATCGGGCTGCCGGACCGGCAGTGGGGCGAACGAATCGTGGCCGCCGTAGTCCTCGCTGAAACGAGTTCGACATCTGGTGCCTCGGCCACCGCCGAGGAACTCCAGGAACTGGTCCGAAACGAGCTCCGCTCCAACCGAACGCCCGACCATGTGGAGTTCGTGGCCGCTCTCCCCTACAACGACATGGGGAAGCTGCTACGACGTGTGCTACGCACCGAGTTGGCCCACCTCGGGGACGGCTCGACCACGTGATCTCATCGACGCCCGGGAGTGAACCGGCTGAAATTCTGAGTCCCGCTGTCGCCGGACGACTGCTCACCTCCCCCGCCGCTGACCTCGACCTCGGCGTGCTCCGGGGCGTCCCGATACTCGTCATCGGCGACGCCGACCAGCTGGCAAGCGAGGTCGCCGCCACACTGGCCGACCTGCCAATGGTGTCTGTGGGGATCGCCCCGGCGGGTACCGCTCCCGCCTTCGACGTCCTGGTCGACGACGTGGACGCGGTAACTGCCGTGGTCGATGGCGTGGCGGCCAACCCGATGGCCGCCGTCACCTGCTGTCAGGCCCTCCGCTCCGGTCCGGCTCCAATGACGCCCGACGGCATCCGGACCGGGCTGCTACTGGAGAGCACCGCCTATGGCACCTTGCAGGCAGGCCCGGAGTTCGCCCGCTGGTTGGCCGGCCGCGGTCGCCGGGTACGGCCAGAGGAGCCGGAGCCACCGGTCCTCATCGACGCTTCCGGCCGCGAAGTCCATCTGAGCCTGAACCGGCCCCGGCTGAGAAACGCCTGGTCGGCCGCAATGCGCGATTCGCTGGTGGACGCTCTCCGGGCCCTGGCCGTCCCGGGCGACGACCGACCCATCCACCTGACTGGGAACGGTCCGGCCTTCTGCTGCGGCGGAGATCCGGCCGAGTTCGGTACCGTCGACGACTCGGCCACCGGCCACCTGGTGCGATCGTCTGCTAACGCGGCGCCGTGGCTGGACCGTCTGGCCAACCGACTCACGGTGACCGTCCACGGTCCGGCAGTAGGTGCCGGCGTGGAGTTGGCCGCCTTCGCCGGCCACCTGCGAGCGACCTCCAGGGCTACCTTTCGGCTCCCCGAGGTCTCGATGGGGCTGCTTCCTGGGGCGGGCGGGACGGTCAGCGTCCCGCGCCAGATCGGCCGTCAGCGCACAGCGTGGTTGTGCCTGACCGGCGCAACCATCGACGCGACCAGGGCGCTCGACTGGGGGCTCGTCGATGAGATCAGCGACGAGCCCGTCGACGCTCCGATCGGAGATCGAACCGACTAGAGCCGTTCGATGATGGTGACGTTGGCCTGACCGCCGCCCTCGCACATCGTCTGGAGGCCGTAGCGGCCGCCGGTGCGCTCCAGTTCGTTGAGCAGGGTGGTCATGAGCTTGGCACCGGTGCACCCCAGCGGGTGCCCCAGAGCGATGGCCCCACCGTTCACGTTGACCTTCTCGTGGGGCACCTGGTGTTCACGCATCCACGCCAGGGGTACGGGGGCGAACGCCTCGTTGCACTCGAACAGGTCGAAGTCTTCGATCGACATGCCCGTCCGCTCCAGCGCATGAGCAGTCGCCGCAATGGGGCCGGTCAGCATGTAGATCGGATCGTCGCCACGCACGCTCATGTGGTGGATGCGAGCCCGAGGGGTAAGGCCGTGGTCGGCTACTGCCCGCTCTGAGGCGACCAGCACGGCTGCCGCCCCGTCGCTCACCTGGCTAGCCAGGGCAGCGGTGAGCCGCCCGCCCTCGACCAAGGGCGCCAGCTGGGCCATCTTCTCGAGGCTGCCGCCACGGCGGGGGCCCTCGTCGACCTCGACGCCGGCCAACGGACTGATCTCTGGATCGAACCGACCCTCGTCGATGGCCCGGATGGCCCGCTCGTGGCTCTCGAAGGCATAGACCTCCATCTCCTCGCGGGAGAGGTTCCACTTCTCGGCGATCATCTCGGCACCCCGGAACTGGGAGACCTCCTGGGTGCCGTAACGGTCCACCCAACCGGTCGAACCGGTGAAGGGGTCGTCGTGACCGAATGGCTTGGCGGCCTCGAGTGCTAGGCCAATGGGGATCATGCTCATGTTCTGCATGCCACCGGCCACGACTACGTCCTGGACCCCGGCCATGATGCCCATCGCCGCGAAGCTCACCGCTTGCTGACCGGAGCCGCACTGCCGGTCCACGGTGGTGCCGGGCACGGCCTCGGGCAGACCGGCGGCCAACCACGCCGTGCGAGCGATGTCGCCAGCCTGCGGGCCCAGGTTGTCTAGGCAGCCCATGACCACGTCGTCGACGGCCATCGGATCAACGTCGTTGCGCTCCAGCACCTCGGCGATCACGTGGGCCCCGAGGTCGGCGGGGTGCACCTGAGACAGTCCACCGCCCTTCTTGCCGGTGGGCGTGCGGATGGCATCGACGATGTAGGCCTCGGACATGGCGGGTTGCTCCTGGGCTTGCGAACCGTTGGAAAGCGAACTCTGGGAAAATCTTACGGGAGTGGAGGGCCGGCGGGCCTGATCGGCTAGCGGGGTTCCCGGGGCAGGCCCAGGACTCGTTCGCCGATCACGTTGCGCTGAACCTGGTTCGACCCGCCGTAGATGGTGTGGGCGCGGCTGTAGAGGAAGGTGCGCTGGAGACGGTCCAACCGGTAGTCCACGCCGAGGGGATCCTCCAGTGGCGAGGTGGCGTCTACACCGACCATGCCACTGGCCCCGCGGACCCGCATGCCCAGCTCGCCTAATCGGCGATGCCACGATGCCCAGTAGAGCTTGCCGATCGACATCTCGGGGCCAGGCACCCCGTCGGCCACTAGGGCGCTGAGCATCCGGAGTTGGTTGTACCGGAGGACCTCCAGTTCGCTCCAGGCACGCATTAGGTCCTGGCGCAGCGGCGGATCGTCGATGCTGCCATTTTCCTGGGCTAGCGCCAGAAGGGCTTCTAGCTCCTGGCGGTAGCCGGTCTGCTGGCCGAGGGTAGAGGCGCCGCGCTCGAACCCCAGGGTCCCCATGGCGACTGCCCAGCCATTACCGGCGCCGCCGATGACCAGGTCGGCGTCGGTCTCGGCATCGTCGAAGAACACCTCGTTGAACTCGGTCCCGCCGGTGATCTGCACGATGGGTCGGACCTCGATGCCGGGCTGGTCCATGGGCACCAGCAGGTACGAGAGGCCGGCATGACGCTGGGTGTCGGGGTCGGTTCGGCACACCACGAACGCCCACTGGGCGAATTGGGCCAGCGATGTCCAGATCTTCTGACCGGTGACCAGCCACCGGTCCTCAACTAGGCGGGCCCGGGTCGAGACGTTGGCCAGGTCGGAGCCGGCATTGGGCTCGGAGTACCCCTGACACCAGTGCTCGGTGCCCGCCAAGATCGGCGGTACGAAGCGGTCCTGCTGTTCAGCCGATCCGTAGGCCACCAATGTCGGTCCGAGCAGGGTCAGGCCGATGTTCGGGATGCGCCCTGGGGCCCGGGCCTGCACGTAGGTCTGGTGGAAGATGACCTGTTCGGCAAGCGTGGCGTCACGACCGCCGAGGTGGGTGGGGTAGTCCAAGCCCAACCACCCTCCGGTGGCCAGTTCGCGTTCCCAGTCAAGAAGTCGCTCAGGGGCCACGTCCTCTTGGCCGACACCACCATGACCACGCAGGCCTGCGAATTCGCCGACGAGGTGGTCCTCGAGCCAAGTCCGTACCTCGTCGGCAAACCCCTCCTCGGCGGTGCTCCGGGTGAAGTCCACGACCTGACCGTAGTCGTCCACCCGGAGAATCTGACGGTCCGTCAGATAGCCCGGCGAATCGAAGAGGTCAGGTCAGGAGGCGCGCCAGTGCAGAGCAGATCCCGTCCAACTGGTCAGCACACCGGCGGTACGACTCGTCCGGTCCACCCCAGGGATCGGCCACCTCGTCGGCGACCCGGCCAGCGGTGAAGTGTCCACCCCGGGCACCGTCCAGCGCTCGGACCCAATCGGTCATCGAGCGGTCACCCCGTGGCCCAACCTGTCCACCGAGCCGGACTACCTCCGCAGCCAGAAAGGTGCGTGAACGAGCCACAGGTTCCAACAGGCCCACCGCTGATTCGTGTCGACGGGTCATGGCGACCACCAGGTTGGCCCCGGCCACCGCCTCGACCGACAGGGGCGTACTCGTGTGCGATTCGAGGTTGATACCGCGATCGGCGAGCACCTCGACGGCAGCTGGCGTCGCACCCAGGTCCGCTCGGTCGCGGATCTCGGTGCCCGCCGAGGCGACCACCGGAGCGTCCCCGCCCCGCTCGACCAACCGGGCCCGGAGCAGCCCCTCGGCCATAGCCGAACGGCAGGTGTTGCCGGTGCAGACGAAGAGGATCACCCGACCGACGGTAGTGGCCTATTCCGGAAGGTCAGTACAGGGTCACCCGGCCCCAAATGGGGCCGCTCGGACCGTCCCGCGTAGGTTGCACCCGGACCCGACACCGGGCCACCGACAACGGGGCGTCTGACATGAACGACACCGACACGACCGAGGCGACCGGCCCCATGCGGGGGGTGAAGGTCGTTGAGCTCGGCGTATGGGTCGCTGGACCGGCGGCCGGTGGGATCTTGGCCGACTGGGGTGCCGACGTGGTCAAGATTGAACCTCCGTCGGGGGACCCGTGCAGGCTCTTCCAGCAGATGCTGGGCGGGGACATGCCCACCAACCCGATCTTTGAGATGGACAACCGCTCCAAGCGGGGTATCGCTGTGGACCTGGGATCCGAGGGGGGCCTGGCCATCGCCATGGATCTGCTAGCGGACGCCGACGTATTCATCACCAACCTCCGGGTTGGCGCCCTCCAGCGCCTCGGCCTGGATCACCCGTCCATCGCCGAACGATTCCCTCGTCTCGTCTACTGCCTGATCTCCGGCTACGGCTCCGAGGGTCCTGACGTCGACCGGGCTGCCTACGACATCGCCGCCTTTTGGGCCCGCTCGGGCATCGCCGGCCTGCTGACCGCCCCGGGAGGAGACCCCCCGTTCCAGAGAGGCGGGATGGGCGACCACTCCACCGGCCTGTCGGCGACCGCCGCGGTGTCAGCCGCCCTCTTCGATCGAGAACGAACTGGTCGGGGCCAACTGGTCGAGACCTCGTTGATGAGACAGGGGGCCTACACCATCAGCTTCGACCTGAATCTGCTCCTCATGTGGGGCGCGACACTGGAGGTCGGCGAGCGAACTTCGATGGGCAACCCGGCCATGAACAACTACACGGCGGGCTGCGGTCGCCGGTTCTGGATTGTCGGCCTGGAGGGTGAGCGCCACTGGCCACCGCTGGCCCGAGCGGTCGGCCATCCCGAATGGTTGGACGACCAACGGTTCGCCCGGCCCCGAGAGCGAGCCTCCAACGCCTCGGACCTGATCGGCATGCTGGACGCGATCTTCTCCACCAGGACGTTGGACGAGTGGGCCGAGGTGTTCTCCGAAGAGCCTGACTTCTTCTGGGCCCCAGTCAACTCTCCCGAAGAGCTGCTTGCCGACCCGGCGTTCCACGGGTCGGGAGCACTTGTGGACGTACCCGACGAGGTGTCATCCACCACCATGGTGGCCAGCCCGGTCGACTTTCGGGGTACCCCGTGGGCGGCCCGGTCCACCGCTCCGGCCATTGGCCAGCACACCCGTGAAGTGCTCGCCGAACTGGGCCGTTCCGACGGCGAGATCGACGCCCTGTTGGCGTCCGGGGCGGTCGTCGAGTCGGGCTAGTCGCTTGACAGTGCGTCGATGGCCGACCGGAGAGCCACCAGGTCGACGTCTCGGGCTGCAGCGCACGAGGGAACGAGGGGGGCGAAGATCCAGTAGCCGTGGACCTGTTCCTCGTGGTGGATCACCTCGACCGGTACGCCTGCCGCCCGGAGCACCTCGGCATAGGCCAGACCCTCGTCCCGCAGCGGATCGAAGCCGGCAACCGTGACGGTGGCTGGAGCGACCCCGGAGTGGTCTGCGGCACGGATCGGTGCCGCCAGCGGTTCGGCAGTCAGGTCCTGATCCCCGGCGAGGTTCTCAGCGAACCACCGCATGGTGGCCAACTCGAGGAAGTTGCCCTCGGCGTTCTCCTCCCGCGAAGGCCACCGGCCCGAGCCGTAGTCGAAGTCTGTGGCCGGGTAGACCAGGAACTGGTGGGCGATCGTCGGAGCGCCCCGATCACGGGCCATCAGCGACAGCACCGCACTCAGGTTTCCGCCCGCACTGTCACCGGCCACCACCAGGCGTTCAGGGTCGACTCCGAGATCGGAGGCATGCTCGTGCACCCAGCACAGGGCTGACCAGGAGTCCTGCACGGCCGCCGGAAACGGGTGCTCGGGGGCCAGCCGGTACTCGAGGGCCAACACCACCACACCACAACTGGAGGCGACAGCTCGGCACTGTTCGTCGTATCCCTCGAGATCACCGATCGTCCACCCGCCTCCGTGCAAATAGAGGATGACGGGGACCCCGTCACCTAGATCCGCGGCCCGGTAAATGCGAATCGGCAGGTCACCGTCAGGCCCGGGAAGAGTGCTGTCCAAGACCTCGGCCACCTCCGCTGCCAGATGACGCCCAGCCGTGCAGATGGCTCGATAGGACTCCCTCATCTCATCCGCATTGATGGCTGCGCCGGGCACCCGGTGACCAGCCAACTCGAGTAGGGGCTGCAGGTCTGCAGCGACAGGCATAGTGGTCCTCGGGAGTTCAGGCGCCGGACTCGGCGGCCAGCCTGTCGGACTCGTACTGGTATTGGGGGATGTCGACCCTCTCATTGCGGGTGTCGGAGCGGGCCCCGGATTTGGACTCGGCAGCCTCGGTTTCCACCCCTGTGGGTGTGGCCCGGCGCTTCCAAGAACCGTTGACGTCCCAAGCCACCCCGGTCGGAGCGATGGTGCCGGGCTCGTCCATGGCCTCGGCCGCCCGGAAGGCCCGACGCAACAGGTCTCGTTGGAACTCCGGCTCATGGGGCCGACCCACGGTGTGGCCCAGCGGCAGGTCGGAAAAGGCGGCTCGTGGCGGATTGACCGATGCTGTGATGCTGTAAGCGGACGTGAGGCAGAGCGTCGGCACCCCGGCGGCCTCCAGCGCCCTCGCTACCAGACCCACGGTCTGGTGGCAGACCGGTCAGACCGGCACCAGCAGGGCTAGGTCGACGTCCATGGCCGTCACCTCGGCGACGATTGCCGGGGCGAGTTCCTCGGTGGCTCGACGTACCGAGTAGATGCCACCCATGCAGCCCAGCGCCGTTGACGCCAGGCCACCGAGCACACCCTCGTCGACTAGTTCCCGCAGGCGGTCAACCGGGAAAACGATGTTGGGGTCCTCACGGGCCGGCTCGAGGTCGTAGGCGAAGTGGGTGACCCGGATGTCCGTGGCCGGGTCGGCCGATGGAATCCTTCGCACTCCCGTGTCGTCCTTCCAGTGGAAGGCCGTCTGGCCCTCTCGGTAGGCGCCGCCGGAGCCAACCAAGGCGACGGTGGACTCGTTCAAAGGACGGGACAATGGTGTCCACGGCGGCGGTTCGGGTAGTGCAACCCACTGGTAGGGCGGGTAGCCAAGGGCGTCGTAACGGTCACGGGTCAGGGCGATGTAGTCGACCGGTGCGGATCCGTCCAAGGGTGCTCCCATGCCTCCATCGTGGCATCCACGGCAGACCGAGTCGGGACCGGGCGGAAAGCCCGCCAGACAGACGTCGGGTCAGCCCCGACGAACCCACGAAAGTGCGAGTATCGACACTGAGAGTAGATACTCGTAGAATCCGGATATGGCATTCGCTGATCCCCAGACCGGGAGCGACGACGCCGGGTTGACCGTCGACCAGGTAGCCGCGGCCGCTGGCCTAGGCATCGACACCGTGCGCTACTACCAGCGCCTGGGACTGATCCCGGCCCCGATCCGGAAGGGTCGTCGAGCCTCCTACCGCGAAGACCACGTGGCACGACTGGCCGAGATCCGTCGGCTCGCCGACGACGGGTTCACTCTGGCCCAGATTGGAGCCCTCGGTGGCGAACCCGTGGCCACCGATCCCGCCGCTGACCTCCGCCGCCTGGCCGTCGACGCGCTGGACCGCAGTCTGTCTAGAGCTGAGGTGGCCGACCGGGCCGGCGTCCCCGAGAGCCTGGTTGCCTTGCTCGTCGACAATGGACTACTTGCTCCCCTCTCTGATGGACCGGAACCCCGATTCGACGATGGGGCGGTCTCCATGGTCCGCGCGGGCCTGGCCATCAGCGCAGCGGGTGTCCCCCTGGACGAACTGGTCGCTTTGGCCACCGACCATGGCGCCAATGTGGACGAAGTAGTGGAGCGAGCCATTGACTTGTTCGAGCGTCATGTCCGGACCGGGAATGCTGAACCGTCCCCTCAGGAACTAGTCGAAGTGGTCCACTCGCTGCTCCCAGCAGTTACCCGGCTAGTGGCCCAGCACTTTCACCGGACTTTGGTAGCCCGAGCCCGCGATCGAACCAGCGCCGACGGGGAGGAAGCCGGCCTGACCAAGGCCCTCCTGGCTGCCGACGCCGACCGTCTAGAAGTGGACGTCCGGTGGCGCTGACCTCCGACGCCGGCGACCACTCCCTCCGGGCAACGACTATCGAGGTCCACACTGGACCGGCCACCGACCCCCTGGCCTGGCTAGCCGTCGCACCGGATGACGACGAGGCCTGGTTCTGGGAGGTCCCCAACGACGACACGTCATGGACCGGGCTCGGCTCGGTCGTCGTCGTCGACGTCGAGGGGGCCGACCGCTTCGCTGAAGCCGCCTCCGGAGCCTCTGAACTAGCGGAGTCCATGACCCTCATCGCCCCGAATGGGGCTCCTCACCCGAGACTCGCTGCCGGATTCTCCTTCGACGACCATCTACCCGAAACAGCCCACGCCTGGGGTTCCTTCGGCGCCGGGCGCCTCGTACTACCGGCGGTCCAGGTGCTCCGCCACGCTGGACGGACCTGGGTAACTCGAATCGACGACAGGGACCGACCCACGCCGTTGCTCGCCCCGCCGACAGGCCCCGTCGATGTGCCACCGAGCGAGCCGGCCGACCATGCCGACCCCGTCGCCCGCCAGCACTACCGGCACCTGGTCCGCCTCGCTCTGGAAGCCATCGACCGGGGCGATCTGGACAAGGCCGTGCCCTGTCGCTCGCTCCATGTCGACCACCGACCAAACCCGATACCACTTCTAGCCGCCCTCCGAGCCACCTACCCGGCGTGCGCCACCCTCGCCGTCCGCCCCGCCGGAGGAAACGCCTGCTTCGTGGGAGCCACACCCGAACGCTTGGCTGCCGTGCATGCCGGCCACCTCCGGACGGCCGCTCTGGCCGGTTCCGCCCCGCGGGACCCCGACCCGGCTATCGACGCAGCCCTCGGACAGGGTCTCCTCACCAGCCCCAAGGAGCGGGCCGAGCACGCCGTGGTGGTCGACGCCGTGGACCGAGCGCTGGCTGAGCTTGGCGTGGCCGACCGCCACCCCAGCGACCCCGTGCTGCTTCGACTCCACGGCATCCAGCACCTTCACACCCCCATCGACGCCGAGTTGCCCGACGGTGTCGGCCTGCTGGACCTCGTCGGCGCTCTCCACCCGACGCCGGCGGTGGCTGGCCACCCCGGCGGACAGGCCGCCCACCTCCGAGCCGAACACGAGGGCATGCAGCGGGGCTGGTTCGCCAGCCCGGTCGGCTGGATGGACGCCACCGGCGACGGGGAGTTCCGAGTCGCCCTCCGGACTGGACTCGTCCACACCGGCGGCACCACGCTGTACGCCGGAGCCGGCGTGGTCGCCGGCTCCGATCCCGATCGAGAGTTGGCCGAAACCGACGTCAAACTGCGAACCCTTCTCGGCCTGGTCCTGGCCACCAGCGAGGCAAAGCCGTGAACACCTTCCCGTCGACTGATCCGATGGCCACCCAGGCGTGGTGCCGCGCCCTGTTCGCCCAACTTGTGGAGTGCGGGGTGGCCCACGTGGCCGCCTCCCCAGGCTCGCGGTCCACGCCGATGACGGTGGCTGCCGACCGCACTCCCGGCCTCGAAGTATCGATGCACCTCGACGAGCGAGCCGGCGGGTTCTTCGCCCTCGGACTGGCCCGCGCTACCGGCCGGCCGGTAGCCCTGCTATGCACCTCGGGCACAGCCGCCGCCAACTACCTCCCGGCGATGGTCGAGGCCTTCCACTCAGGAGTACCTCTGGTCGCTCTCACCGCCGACCGGCCACCTGAACTTCAGGGAGTGGGTGCCCCCCAAGCAATTGACCAGGACGGGATCTACGGCAGCCACGTCCGATGGGCCATCACCACCGCTGTAGCTGGCACCGAGTCTTCCGGCGAGGCCGCATCGGTAGCCCACCAGGCCGTGGTGCGTGCCACCAGACCGTCTCCCGGACCGGTCCACCTCAACGTGCCGCTACGTGAACCCTTAGAGCCCCCTGCCAATGATCCACCCCCAACCGGACTGCTACCCCTCCCGCCGGACCGGGTACCGATTGAGGCGGGCTGCCTGAACGAGCTAGTGACAGGCCCCGCCCGGCCCGAGCGGGGCCTGATCGTGGCCGGCCCCATGGACCCCACATCCGCCGGGATCACCGCCCTCGCTGAGCTGGCCCGCCGGACCGGCTGGCCGATTCTGGCTGACCCGGTCTCCGGTCTTCGTCGCGGACCCCACGTCAGCCATGCCCCTGTGCTGGCTACCGGCGACCACCTGCTGCGGTCCGAATGGGCTGATGACCTCCGGCCTGATGTTGTCGTACAGCTGGGTGCCATGCCGACTAGCAAGGGCTACCGACTGTGGCTGGACCGGGTGGGCGTCGGACGTCTCATAGCCGTCGACCACCTCGGACGATTCCCCGACACCGCCCGCCTGGTGACCGACCGGGTAGCCGCCGAGCCAGGGCGAGTCGCCACCCACCTCGTTGACCGACTGGCCGACCTGGCAACGGGTGATGACGGTACGAGCGACTGGACCCGGACCTGGATGACCGCTGAGGTGGCCGCCACGAGCGCGGTTGCCGATTTAGTGGCAGCCGCCCCGTTCGACGAACCGGGTGTGGTGGCCGCGCTGGACGCCGCCCTCCCGGACACAGCAACGCTGGTGGTCGGCAACTCCATGCCGCTACGGGACGTGGATGCGTTCCTGCCCGTCGACCACCGGAACTGGTCGGTGCTCGGCAACCGGGGCGCCAACGGTATCGACGGCCAGGTGTCCACAGCGATCGGCATGGCCGCCGGTTCGGACGCGCCCACCGTGCTGCTAACCGGTGACCTGACCCTGCTACACGACCTCGGCGGCCTCACCGCGGCCCGCCGACTCGGCGTGGACCTGACGGTGGTGGTGGTCGACAACGACGGCGGTGGCATCTTCTCATTCCTACCTATCTCTGAAGAGAGCCACATCGACCATCAACGCTTGTTCCACACACCCCACGGCCTGGACCTGAGCCATGTCGCTGTCTTGGCCGATGCCACCCTCTACAAGCCAACCGACCGTCCCTCACTGGAGGCCGCTCTAGGGGTCACGGTCAAAACGTCAGGACTGCACCTCATCCATGTACGGACCGACGCCTCCACCAACGTCAGGCTCCACCGCGAGGCGGCACAAGCCGTCGATCACGCGCTATGTGTAAAGGAAATATGCCAGTGAGCACTGATACCGCCGGACTCCATGTCGAGCTCGACGGTCCAGTTCACGAAGTGGATGCCCGTCACCCAGTGCTGACGCTCCACGGCTTCACAGGCTCCACGGCCACCATGTGGGCCCTAGTGCGCCCGTTGACCGAGACCCGGCGGGTGGCCGTCGTCGACCTGCCCGGCCACGGGCTCAGCACCATCACCAACGATGCCCACGCCTTCGGATTCGAACACACGGTCGATGCGGTGGCCGCTGCCATCGACAGCCACAGCCTTGGACCCGCCCACGTGGTTGGCTACTCGATGGGTGGCCGGGTGGCCCTCGGCTTAGCCGTCCGCCATCCGGGACACGTGGCCTCTCTCTCGTTGATCGGGGCGTCGCCGGGCCTGTCCGACCCGGTGGAACGGGCGGCCCGCCGACGATCGGACGACGAACTGGCCGACGACCTACTCGAAGACGGCCTGACCGCCTTCGTGGACCGGTGGATGGCCAGCCCTCTGTTCGCCAGTCAGGTTCGCCTGGGTGCCGACGCCCTGGCCGATGCTCGTACCCAACGCCTAGCCAACGACCCGGAGGGGCTAGCTGGCAGCCTCCGGGGTGCCGGGACCGGTGCCCAACCGTCGTACTGGCATGACCTGGCCGGAATCGCCGCGCCGGTGCTGCTGGTGGTGGGCGACGAGGATCCGAAGTTCCGGGCCATCGCCATGCGTATGGCCGCCGGACTGGCCCGGTCGGCCATCGAGGTGGTGCCCGGCGCCGGCCACGCCGCCCATCTTGAGAATCCCGACTACGTGCGGGCTGCCATCAGCGAACTGGTCGACGAGGTCGACGGCCGATGACACGCAGTACCCGTGGCCGAACCGAACTGGGCGACGTCGATCTACCGGATGTCCGCGAAATCAAGATCGAACGGACGAAGTTGGCCTATCGGTCACCGATCAGTACTGCGCGCGGGCCAATCGACCGCCGTGAGGTCGTGGTGCTCACTCTCACTGATGGCAAGGGACGCGTCGGCCTCGGTGAAGCCGCACCGTTGGTCAACTTCACCCCGGAGTCGGTCGACGAGGCCGAACTCGCCATTCATCGATGGGCCGATGACGGATCAACGCCGGCGGGCTCGCCCACTGCCCGGGCTGCCATCGATGGCGCCCTGGTGGACCTGGCGGCGCGGGCGGCTAGTCGACCCGTCCACGACCTACTAGCCCCCGGGAGCTCCGGAATCGTGCCCGTCTCGGCCTTAGTTGGCGGCAATACACCCGACGATCTGGCTACCGCCGCTGCCGAGGCGGTAGCCGGTGGACATCGGACGATCAAGGTGAAGGTGGCTGCCGGTCCGTTCTCTGCCGATTTGGCCCGCCTCACCGCCGTTCGGGAGGCCATCGGGGATGCACGACTCCGTATCGATGCCAACGGGGGGTGGGTGCCCGATGAGGTATCCGAACATCTGATTCGGCTGGCCGACCTCGACCTCGAACTGGTGGAGGAACCGGTGGCCGGGCTCGAAGCCCTTGCTGCAGTCCGGGCAACCTCACCGATCCCGGTTGCCGTCGATGAATCCGCTCGGACCATCGACGACGTCCGCCGGGTCATCGCACTGGGTAGCGCCGATCTTGTGGTCCTGAAGCCCTCCGCTCTGGGAGGTCCACTGATGACCGCTGAAGTGGCCCGAGTGGCCACCGAGGCCGGCCTGGGCCTTGTCGTGACGTCCCTGCTCGACGGCTCCGTTGGCATCCGCGCCGCGGCACACCTGACGGCCGCCCTCGGAGCGTTGGACCCGGCTCCCGGCCTGGCCACCGCAGTACTCCTGACCGCAGACAGCGGTCCGTCACTACTTCCGACCGAGGGCGCTCTGGTCCTCGACTGATTGGTCAGCCCAGGGCACCCCGAACGGCGTCCCGCAGGCCGTCTCCAGCTACCTCCCCACCGAGGGCAGCCTCGGACTCGCGGGCCGCCGCCGCATAAACGCCCTTTGACATCAGGGACCGCTCGGCAGCCCGACGGTGCCAGTAGACGTCGGCCCGGGCCCGCTGGGCCCCCTCGTGGGTCGGCTCAGCGGCCACCGCCATCTCGGCCAGGTGGCAGGCAAGGCGCAGGTCCCCAGAGTCAACCAGCTCGAGCGCCCGGTCTACTACCGACTCGATCGACCCGGCCAGAGCCACCACCTCGGCGGCCACCGCGGCTTCGGGGGCCGGCTTGAGATTGGCTGGATTACCGTCCCACCACCCGCCGAACTGGCGGTACACGTTGCGCACGACGAACTCCGGCTCGTCGTACTGCGGAGCCAGCCAAGGCCGGTCGGCCAGGTGTTCAGGCACCCGAACGGCATGGATGATCTCGTCGATGGTGGCCCCCTCGTTCATCAAGTCGAGGGTGCTTCCCGCCAGGTGTTCAAGAGCCTCGGCGATATCGCCCAACACCGTCTCGACTCGCTGACGCCCCACAATGGGTAGCCCGTGGGCCGGGTACACCCGTTCCACGCCGATGGCCAGCATGTCACGCATGGCCGCCGCCCACTCAATGGGGTACCGCTGGACCTTCTGGGGGTTCCCGGCGTTCGGGAACACCCACGAGGTGAAATCGCCGGTGTAGGCCGTCCGGCGCTCAGCATCCCAGCCCCATGCGTGGTCGTCGGTCTCGCCCCGGGCATGCCGTAGCTCAAAGGTCCGGCCACCCACCGAGAACGACATCCGGTCCCTAAAGGTCTGGTCAGGTTCAGCCACGTCCTCGACGAGAAAGCGGGGACCGTCGCCTCCGATGCCTAGGTTGGCCCGATTGCGGATCCCGCCGAACTGGCGACGATTGATGGCAAGGTTCCAACCGTTGGTCGTCCGGTACCGCTCAAAGCGGGCCGGCACGGCCTCGTGGGCCAAGAAGCGGGGTCGGATGTCCCCCCGAGCCTCGGCGTCGGCCACGAAGGCCCCGCTGCCACCGACGTGGTCGACATGGCCATGGGTGTAGACGAGGCTATGGACCGGCCGGTCTGTCCAGCCGCGGAGCGCAGCGACCACTACCGGCCCGGACTGAACGCCGCTGGCGTCCCAGCACACCAATCCCTCGTCGGTGTCGACAACCCAGCAGTGCGAGAACGATTCCACGACCGCTACGTCATCCTCGACGGCCGACAGCTGATGGGTCACCCGGTTGTGGGGTGGCTCGGCTTCACCGGAGTCGATGACCCGGTCGGCAACGTCCACTGGATGCATACTCCTGCCATCGGTTCTGCTCACAGGCCCGTCTCCCCTTCCACCGAGGCATCTGACCCGCCGAGTCCATCCTTAGGCATGTCCCCCAGGGCCACCAGGTGTTCCTCGATCAGGCGGACACCCCGGTCGACGTCCTCGAACAGGAAGAAATGGCCTCCGTCAACTACCTCGAGGTCGACACCCAGTACCTCGGCCTGGCCGCGGAACCACTCCCGGTCCAGGTCGGTGGTGGACCCGACCAGCACTGCGGCCGGCACTCGACCGTTGGCCGCCACCCGACGCAGCGCCTCGAAGGATTCCGCTGGACCGTGCCGTTCGGTCGAACCAAAGATCTGGGCCTCGGTCTCCGGTCGGCACGACAGTTCGATCCGTCCGTCGGGTCGGTCGCGAAAGCCCCACCGGACGTAGCCAGCTAGGGCCTCGAGATGAAGTTCGTCCAGTGGCGATCTTGACCCGTAGGAGGCCAGTACAGCGTCACGGTCGTCCCACACGTCCCGCCGACGTCGGGCCCCAACCGCCAAAGGGTGGATCGGCCCGTCCGGACCGTCGACGAAGCCGAAGAGTTGGTCTTCGCGGACCCTGGCGTCGATGGCTACCGCCTCACAGAGCACCAGCGCCGTGACCCGGTCAGGCGCCACGGCGGCCATCTCGCCACCCACCGCCCCACCGGACGACACCCCCACAACCGCGAACCGGTCGATGCCGAGGTGTTCCAGCACTGCTAGCGCGTCCGAGGCCATCATGTCGTTGCCCAACAGCATGGGGTCGACCACGTCATCGCTTTCGCCATGGCCGCGGAGGTCAATCCCGACCACCCGGTGTCCGGCGGCCAGCCTCCGAGCCAATGGGTCATAGACCCCGGCGCAGAAGCCGTTGGGATGCAGTAGCACCAGGGCGTCGCCGGTGCCGCCCCAGTCCAACCATGCCGCTCCGACGCCGTTGGATTCGATCCTGCCAGCCACCGGTTCACCGGAGCCTCCCATCAGGTCGTCCTACGATCACGCCATCCGGTCACGGGCGGCAGTCTGACCGTCCGGAGACGACCACGACGAGACGAGGAGGCTGGATCCGTGCGACGACGAGCGAACGGCGCTGCCTCCTTTCCACTCGCCGCAGCCATGGTCCTCCTGGCCACGGTGATTGCCTGCGGATCCTCCGACCCCTCCACGGGCCATGACATCGATCCCTCTTCCGAAGAAACCGCCGGCCCGGCCACCCGGCTCGTCCCGCGAGTCGTTGCTACCAGTCCCCACGACACAGAGGCCTTCACCCAGGGCCTCGAGTTGGTCGACGGTCGTCTACTGGAGACCACCGGCGGCTACGGGGAGTCCGACATCCGAGAGGTTGACCGT
Organism: Acidimicrobiales bacterium; assembly: GCA_030747775.1. GTDB lineage: Bacteria > Actinomycetota > Acidimicrobiia > Acidimicrobiales > MedAcidi-G1 > UBA9410. The sequence continues at coordinate 22,184 of JASLKB010000001.1, forward strand.
TCCACGGGCCGAGTCCTGCGATCGACCCCACTGGAGGCCACGTGGTTCGGCGAGGGACTGACGGCCATCGGAGGCGACCGGGCCGTTCAGCTCACCTGGAAGGCGGGGCGTGCCATGGTGTGGGATCTGGCCACCCTGACCACAGTTGACGTATGGACCTACGGTGGTCAGGGGTGGGGACTGTGCCTGCTGGAGCCTGGCACGTTGGCCATGTCCGACGGCTCGTCGTTTCTTACCCTCCGTCGTTCCCAGGACCTGACTCGGATCGGTGAGGTCCAGGTGTTGCTCGACGGGATCCCGGTAGAGCGTCTCAACGAACTGGAATGCGTCGACGGCACGGTCTGGGCCAACGTCTGGCTCACTGACACCATCGTGGCCATCGACCCATCGACGGGCCGGGTCGCCTCGGTGGTCGACGCCTCGGGACTGTTGGCCGACCGGTCCGACTTCGGCGCCGACGACGTCCTTAACGGCATCGCCCATGACCCGGCCAGTGGACACTTCCTCCTGACCGGCAAGAGGTGGCCGGTCCTGTTCGAGGTGGTCCTCGAATCGGCGTCTGACCAGCCCTCCGACTGATCAAGAACTAATCAGGTAAACCGGGCCTCGATCTCTTCGACACTCCAGAACCCGGGTAGCGGTCGGTCGGGGGAAGTCGTCGCATAGTGGCCCAGACGCTCGGTGGCCGCCCCGTCGAACAGTTCCAGGACGTCGAACACCCCGTGGCCGCCAGCCGCACGCAGGGCCCGGTCACCCTCGGCGCCCGGCCGCGGCAGCCGTGGTGTGAGCACCAGCAGACGCGGTCGCCCATGGGGGCCATCGTCGGCATGGCCGTTAGCCAGCACGTGAGCCCTGCCGAGGGTGCGCCACAAAACGTCGGCCCGACGCATCCCCGCCCGGGCATTGGTGAACGCCCCGGCTACGTCTACGTACCACTGGCGCCCCAGATACGCGTCGGTTACCAGAAACGGGAACTGCAACCCGAGGTCCCGCCGCGCTGCAGGTGCCTTCACCACCTCGAAACCGGCTTCGACGAGGGCCGCCTCAGCAATGTCGGCCACCTTCTTGCCGGACGCGGTAGCCCGGTCCAATGCCTGGTCGGAACCCAGCGAACCAGCGATCCCATCACCGAACAGGCCCTCCTGGGACACGCTGGTGCCGGCAAGATCGCTACGACGCCACGCGGCGCCCGGCTGTTCGTCCAGCCGGCGACGCTCGTCGGCCAGCCTCTGCTTGGCCAGCGTCACGTACTCAGGATCCAAGTCGAAGCCCACCCCGCGCCGGCCCGCCCGGGCGGCAGCCACCAAGGTGCTACCCGAACCCAGGAACGGATCCAAGACCAAGTCGTCGCGGTAGGTATACAAGTCGATGAGTCGGCGGGGCAGCTCCACCGGGAACGGCGCCGGATGCCCGACCCGGGTGGCCTGCTCCGCGTCAATGCGCCACACGTCGAGAGTGGCCTCCATGAACTCGTCTGTGGTGATCGTGCTCTCCGACGGTAGGCCGTCATGGGTGCGACGGGCCACCGGAATGGCGCGGTCGAAGCGTCCCTTGCTGGCGATGACCACCCGTTCTGTCATGTCACGCAACACCGGGTTGGCAGCCCGACGGAAAGAACCCCAGGCCACCGAGCCGGTCGCCCCCTCGGCTTTCTGCCAAACCACCTCGCCCCGCAGGAGCAAGCCCAGTTCATCCTGAAGGATCCGGATCACATCGGACGAAAGGCTCCGGTAAGGCTTACGGCCCAGATTGGCTACGTTGACGGCGATCCGCCCGCCCGGCTCGAGGACCCGCGTGCATTCCGCGAACACGTCGCGCAGCATCCCCAGGTACTCGAGGTACGAGGTGGGCACGCCATCGCGCTCCATCTCGACCTCGTAGTCCTTGCCCACGAAGTAGGGCGGCGAGGTCACCACGAGGGCCACCGACGAGTCAGGCAACTGGTGCATGTCTCGAGCGTCGCCGTTCAGGCAACCGTCGCCGAGGTCCGGTGCCCGGACCACCACATCGTCCTCGGACAGGGTCGGAGCGGTGAACCGGTCGTAGAACGCCGAGGCATCGTGATTCTCACGGCGTCCTACACCGAAACTGGTCGTCGAGGTACCAAGGTTGGCCGTCGTACCTGGAGTCGGGGCCGCGCCGCGCCGCTCACTCATCAGGTGTCCCTCCCCGTCTGTCGAACCCGTCACCCGCCGGGTCGATCGGACCACCCATGGTACGCGGCCCGCGCGCGCGGGCCAACGGGGCTGCCCACTGACCGTGGGTTACGGTCGAACCACCGGACGCCACCCTCCAGGGATACCCACCGCATGTCAAAAGCTCTGGGCAACCTGTACCGGCGCCTCCGCGGAATCAGTCCACGACCGGAAACGGGCCAGCCATAAGTTCACCGAATCGCCGCCGAGCGTCCACGCCCATGGTGGCCCAGTCGTAGATCGAACCACCGATCGCCCTCTCAGCGACCAGCGCCCCCACGAACGGAGCTAGGTCATCCACGGAGGCCAGGGGCTCGCCAGGATCGACCATCGCGGTGCCGTCGGCAGCACCGACTCCCCCGATGGCGTGGACGAGGGCTGCCGGGTCGGCGAGGTCGGCTCTGAGGCGCCGGACGTTGTCAACCGTGTAGAACGCCGGATCGGCGTGCTCGGCTGTACGGAACGACCAGTAGCCCATAGGGAGCCAGACGTCGTACCGGTCGGCAAGTTCAGCCCAAGGGAACCCGGGCCAAAACGCCGGGTTGATCTCGTCGGTGATCACAGGTGGCATCACGATCGCCCCCAGCGGATCGTCCCCCACGGTCCGTCGTAACCGGTCCGACAGGTTGACCAGTCGGTCGGAACGTTCGATCGCACCCAGGTCGTCCCGGTTCCACTCGATGTCTACGGCAAGGCCGGCGAACCGTCGCCCGATGACGGTGAACCGGTCAATTGCCAGGAGTCGGTCGAGGTCCTCGTCGTCGGCCGTCCACTTCGGCAGGTACCAGCCCACCAAGTCGACGTCGACAGCGTCGGCGACCAACAGGAAGCCAGCCAGGAGCCACGGGTCAGCCACCGGCCCCATGGCCCGCTGATCCGAGCGGGAAGCCTGGATGAAGAGGGTGCGAACACCGGTCTCAGCCATTTCAGCCACGTCACCGGGCAGGACGGTCAGTTCGCCCGGCGCATACGCCGGATCGAAGTCGTAGGCGTCGACCCACGTCCCGTTCCCGCGGTACGGGCCGAGCGACCGTCCGGGAACCGGGTCCACGACCAACCGGGCCTCGACGACGGCCAACGAAGGGCCGGTCACCCATGGCTCAGCCCGACCCCCATCCCGGGATGCCACCCAGGAAAGTAGGACCGCCACGGCGAGTAACCCGACCAGCAGGCCGGTTCCACGGGGAAACCCGGCGCGTCGGGGCGTCCCGTCGACCACCCATCCACGGTAGCCATCGCCCGGCCACGGGAGCGGGCGCCCCACTACTAGCGTCCTCACCGTGGAAGAGGCACCGGACGACCCGAAGCCCGAAACTGAGCCAGGTCCACAGCCAGACACTCCCCACCCGGAAACGGGCACGGGGCCCCATCCGGACAGCGATCTCCGCCCCGACGCGGTGGGTCGACGGCGCATAGTGCTGGGCATCGGGTTCGCTGCCGCCCTGGTCGCCCTCGGGCGGCGACTTCCCGGCCGGTCCCTCCCCGCCACCGACCCGTCGGGTCTCCCGCCGACCACCGTGCCGGCGGTTCCCCGCTCCACCAGTACCCGGCCACCGGAACCCACCGAGGAACCGACCAGCGGGATATCCGAGGAACCGACCACGACCGTGGACGGCCACCACTACGACCTCGTGGTGGCCAACGGCCGGGTGATCGACCCCGAGACCGGATTCGACTCTGTGGCCCACGTGGGTATTGACCGGGACACGGTGATCACCGTTTCGACCGGTCCGCTGAAGGGGCGGACCGTGCTGAACGCCGCTGGTCTGGTGGTCGCTCCCGGCTTCATCGACATCCTCTCCTACCCGGTCAACGGCTACGGCGAGTGGAACAAGATTGCCGATGGGGTTACCACCAACCTGTGTATGCACGGCATCGACCACCCGATGGATGAGTTCCTCGAGCGGTCCGCAATGCACCGCCCACCGGTCAACTACGGCGGGGCGACTGACCAGTACAGCCACCGGGCCGACATCGGCGTCGGCATCGACTACGCCAGCGACCCCCAGATCGACGAGTTGGTCCGGCGGGCCGACGCCGACATCCGGGCTGGAGCACTCGGCATCCACGAACAGCCGGAGTACGTTCCCGGCGTCACCCTGGACGAGATGCTCCGCCACGGCGAGTTGGCTGCCTCCCACGACGTTCCGCTCTGCCTGCACCTTCGGTACTCGGAGAACCTCGAGCCAGGCACCCAGGAGCAGGCCGTCGCCGAGGCGGTGACCGTGGCTCGACGAACCGGATGCGCCGTGCACGTCGAGCACCTCAACTCGACCGGTGGCACGGGGAGGATGGCTGAGGCAATCGCCCAGATGGAGGCGGCACGGGCAGAGGGACTGGCCCTGACCGCCTGCACCTACCCGTACACCTTCTGGGCCACCTACGCGAAAAGCGCCCGGTTCAAGGACTTCCGGGAGAAGTACGGCATCACGGTGGCCGACCTCCAGATCGCAGGTACCACCGAACGCCTCGATGAGGCCGGCTGGCAGCGAGCCCGGGACGCCAACGCCCTCACCGCGGCGTTCGCCATGTCCGATGACGACATTGAACGACCGCTGGCCACCCCGTGGATCATGGTGGGTTCCGATGCCATCCTGGAGCGGCCCCACAACAACCACCCCCGGGCCTCAGGCTGCTTCAGTCGGGTGTTGGGCCACTACGCACGTGACCGGAACGTTCTTTCGCTTACCGAGGCGCTAGCCAAGATGACCATCCTTCCGGCCCGCCTTCTGGAGGGACGGAGTCCGGACTTGGCTCGTCGTGGGCGCCTGTCGGCCGGTGCGGTAGCCGACGTGACAGTGTTCGATCCGGTCACCATCGCCGACCAGGCCAGCATCGAGAAAACATGGCTGCCTTCGGTCGGTGTGCACCACGTGGTGGTCGGTGGGCAGGTCGTCCGGCGGGAGGGCAGGACGGACCAGTCGGTGCGCCCAGGCGTTCCCATCCTCAGCCGAGTCGACGCCACGTGACCGACCCCGTCCATCCCCTGTTTCGATCCGAGCGGCGGTTCGCGTGGGTGCTGCAGGTGGTCATCGTGGCAGTCATGGTCGGCCTACTGATCGCTGACCTGACCGGCGACGACGAACCTGTGGGCGGACCAGAAACGGCATCCTCAGTCGCCCCGGCCACCAGTGCACCCGACGTGACGGCTCCCTCGACAGCCGGTTCCTCGGAAAGCGCCTCCACTCCCAGCACCGCCCCGACCACTGCTGGGGGGCCGAGCCGGACGTTCACGCTGGTGGCCACAGGGGACATCATCAGCCACGGAGCGGTGGCCGAACGAGCAGCTACCTCTGCCCGACAAAACGGTGACGACGGGTGGAACTTCACCCCACTGTTTGCCCGAATCCGACCGATCATCGCCGGCGCCGACCTGGCCCTCTGTCACCTCGAGAGCCCACTGTCAATGGATGACGATGATCTGAGCTTCCGGGGGACCTTCAGAGTCCCGTCCTCACTGGCCGATGCCATCGCCGAGGCCGGCTACGACGGCTGCTCGTTGGCCTCCAACCACGCTCTGGACTCTGGTCCATCTAGCGTTACAGCCACCCTTCACCACATGCGGCGCGTCGGACTGGCCACGGCAGGAATGGCCGAGACCTCCGAAACCGCCGGACCAGCGTGGTTCACCCCCGGGGGTATCCGGCTAGCCCATCTCTCGGTTACCGACCTGATCAACGGCCGTGACCTTCCCGTCGACCCACCATGGATGGTCCCCCACCTCGACGTGGACCGGGTGATCGCAGAAGCCGCGATGGCTCGGTCCGAGGGCGCCAAGTTCGTGGTGGTGAGCGTTCACTGGGGGGAGGAGTACCGGTCCGATCCCACCGATCGCCAACAGGCGGCAGCCGAGCGCCTGCTGGACTCCCCCGAGGTGGACCTGGTGCTCGGCCACCACGCTCACGTGGTCCAACCCGTGATCCGCAGTGATGGCGACGCCGTGGTGTACGGACTGGGCAATTTCCTCACCAACCAGCCCGGCGACGAGGCAAATCCGTGTGGCTCATGCCCTCCGGAGACCCAGGACGGCCTGATCGCCTGGTTCCAGGTCACCGAAACGCACCACGGCGCTCAGATCACCGACGCGGGCTACGTCCCAACCTGGGTCGACCGGACTGCCACCCACGAGATCGTGCCCATCGGCATCGACGACCCCGATCTGGTCGACCCTGGTGTGCTGGTCCAATCAGCCACCCGGACCGCGACGAGGGTCGAACCGGTGCTTCGACGCCTGACGTTCACCGCGGGCTGACCACCAGAGTTGAACCCGCCCCCCCGTCGAAAGCGCTCCAGTAGGATTAGCGAGTCCGTAAAGGACTCGTTCCCTCCAAGAACGCCTACCGACGACCCCGTGTCCGCCTCGGCCGGCCCGGGCTCGACCAAGGGAGAACCCCGATGACCACGTCCACCCGTGTCCACAACTTCTGCGCGGGCCCATGCACCCTTCCCGTGTCGGTCCTCGAAGAGGTCCGAGACGAAATCCTCGACTTCGACGGCACCGGCATGTCGATCATCGAGGCCAGCCACCGTGCCGAGGCCTACGACGCCGTCCACATGGACGCCTTGGCCGACTTCCGATCGCTGGCTGCTGTGCCCGACGAGTTCGCCATCTTGTTCCTGCAAGGCGGTGCCTCGCTGCAGTTCGCTCAGGTGCCCATGAACCTGTTGGCCGACGGCGAGACCGCCGGCTACGTCAACACCGGCACCTGGGGCAAGAAGGCCCTCGGTGATGCCAGAAAGGTTGCCAATGTCTACGAGGCATGGACCGATACGGACGGCGCCTTCGACCGCATGCCGGCAGCCGCCGAGATCGAGGTCCGCGACGGTGCCCGCTATGTACACCTGACTAGCAACGAAACCATCGGTGGCATCCGCTTCGCCGAGCTGCCATCCTTCGACGTACCGCTCGTGACCGACATGAGTTCGGACTTCCTGAGCCGCACTATCGACTGGGAGGCCCACGACCTCGTCTACGGCGGCGCCCAGAAGAACCTGGGCCCGGCCGGCCTCGCCGTGGTGGCAGTCCGCAGGGACCGTCTGTCAACCCACGGCCGCTCGCTGGCCTCCTACCTCGACTACGCCACCCACGAGTCCAATGACTCGATGGCCAACACACCCCCCATGTTCGCCATCTACGTGATGGGCAAGGTCCTGCGTTGGATGCAGACCGAGGGTGGGCTGGCCACCTTCGAAACACGGTCCGCCGAACGGGCCTCGATCCTGTATGGCGCTATCGACAACAGTAACGGGTGGTACCGCTGCCCGGTGGACGAGGCGAGCCGGTCGCACATGAACATCGTGTTCCGCCTGCCCGATGAGGATCTCGAGAAGCGCTTCGTGGCCGAGGCCGCCGAGGCCGGGATGGTCAATCTCAAGGGCCACCGGAGCGTGGGCGGTATCCGAGCCAGCGTCTACAACGCCCTTCCCGTGGACAGCGTCCGGGCGCTCGTCGAGTTCATGGACGGCTTCCGTTCCACCAACGGTTGAACGGGGCGCCCAACAACGCTCGTCTGGAGCGCACCGGCGGATCGAACGCGATCAGCCCAGGATCCGTACCGTCCCAGCCGCACCGTCAACCTCGATCGGGGTGCCGTCGGCAATCATCGTCGTCGCTCCGGTGACGGCCACCACGCATGGCAGACCCAGTTCCCGAGACACGATTACCGCGTGGCTCATCTGGCCACCCACATCGACCACCACAGCCTCCACGGGGACGAACAATGGAGTCCACGATGGGTCGGTGAGGGGGGCCACCAGTACGTCACCCGAACCGAGGTCTCCTGGTTCGGACGGGTCTAGTACCACCCGGGCCCTACCGCGAACTAGTCCTGGTGACCCCCCGGTGCCGATGAGCACCTGGCCCGCGGTGGCTCTTGCCGACCCACCAAACTCATCTCGAGGAGTGGCACCGTGCCACTGGTCAACCGGAGGAAGTTCCCCCTCAAAGCAGAACGGAGGTTCAAGTTCCAGCAGCTCTTCTCTGATAGCCCGCCGCTCGGCCACCGTTACCGCGAAGGCATCAGGGGCGGACCTATAGGTAGCAAACTCGTCGAGCGTTACATAGAGAAGGTCATCGGGAGCCACACCCGGATGGCGGTCGGCAAGACGCCGACCCAGTTCCCGGAGGCGGAGGCGGCCTTCGTGGATGGCCTCCACAAGGATCGTCTTGCATCGCTCCCGACCCCGGGTTCGCAACATGGTGCACCGCAACCCCCGGTCGAACAACCAACGCTCATGCGGCCGCACACGGCGTCGCGCCACCGCCACCGCCTGTTCCCGGTCGGCGGCCCACCGCGCACCCCGAGTGCCCGGAGCATGGTCGTCGTCGGCACCACGCATCCGGTCGATGAGAGCGAGCGGTAGGGCCGGATTCGTCCCCCAGACCTCGCATCCCATCTCCCATTCGTTAGGACCCCGGGCTCCGTAACGATCGAGAAAGTCATCGAACGCCTCCAGAAACGCTGCCGCAGCGGGATCATCGCGGAGGCGTTCTTCGAGACCGGCCAAACCGTTCTCGAAGTGGACTGTCAACTCGGAAGATCCTCTGACGAGGCGACCTAGAAGCCAAAGGGCATCGGACGGAGCCGCCGAGTCCACCTCGCCCAGACCGCCCAATAACGCCATCAGGTCCTCACCGCGACGACCGGCGGTCCGCCGCAGAGCGTCCAGACCAATCCCAGCACCACCGGTGATGGCTAGGTGCAAGGCGAAAATCCGGCTGACCATTGGAAGCATTCCGACCGTGTCCTCGACCAGCTCATCATCGGTAGCTTCGTCAACCGGGGTCAAACCAGCCCGCCACATGTCGATTTCGGCCACCGCGTCATCCAACGCCGGGAGACCCGTACTTGCAAGCACACGCCATCCGTAACGGAGACCTCGCACGGTAGCCATCAAGTTCCGGTCACGTCGGTCGAGCACATGATCCGGAGCCAAGTCCTCGGATCCAAGAAACGGCGCGTCGGCGTCAGTGAGGGACATGCCCGGCGTCCGGACCGCCACCACCCGAGTGACCGACAGGTTCAAGTACGTGTAGCCACCAAACACCCCCATGAAGATGTCTGCGTCCTCATCGCACTCGGTATCGGTGACCATGCCCGTCGACCGCAAGAAGTCCCTCGCCGGATCGCCCGCCAGCGCCCGACTCATCGCCGAAGTCAGCGGAAAGACCGGCTGCGGATATACCTCGCCGGCGTTGCCGCGTGTGTAGACCGGGAACCTTCGACTGGGTATCCCGTGGACATAGGGCCCCAACCCGAAGTCGACCAGCTGCCCACCGGCAGCAGCGGACGTCTCAGCCATCGAGGAAGCGCACATGCGCATCCAAGGCGCGCAAGACTTCATCTCGGCCCGCTGAGGGCACCCGTAGAACCGTTTCGGTAACCCCCAATTCCGCGTAGTGAGCCAGCTTCCCGGCCTCGGGCACCGACCCGATAGGGATTACCGAGAGGTCAGCCGGATCACGATCCACCTCGTCACATGCCATCCGGAGGGCGTCGAGACCGACCCTCAGGCCAGCCCCCCCTATGGGTAGCCAGCCGTCGGCCCAAGCGGCCACCTCGGACAGCACCCGGGGACCTCCCCCACCACCGACCAGCACCGGCGGACCAGGGCGTTGCACTGGTACCGGCCATGACCAGCACGGGTCGAAGTCCACGTACCGGCCATGGAACTCCGCCACGTCGTCGGCCCACAAAGTCCGCATGGCGGCCACGTGCTCGCGGACCCGGTCCCGACGGGTGGTGAAGTCGACCCCATGGTCAGCCATCTCCTCTCGATTCCACCCGAAGCCCACGCCGCACACTGTGCGGCCATCGGACAGGGAGTCCACGCTTGCCACCACCTTGGCCAGGTTGATCGGGTGATGCTGAGCCACGAGGGCTACACCCGAGCCCAGCCGGATCCGATCGGTCACTGAGGCCGCTGCGGCCAACGACACCCAGGGATCCGGGGAGCGGGCGTAGTCCTCCGGCAATTCGGTCTCTCCGGTTGGTGCCGGCGTGATCCGACTCGTCGGAATGTGGGTGTGCTCAGGAACCCATAGCGAGGAGAATCCCCGTTCCTCCACGGCGGCCGCCAGTTCAGCAACTCCGATTGACCAGTCGGTCAAGTGGATGGTGATACCCAGTTCCACGCCGATGTTCCCTGGGACTCTTCGGATCAGTGGCCGAGCCGCTGACCGTCGAACCGATCCACTGTGGTGAAGTCCTCCACCGGACGCCTCGACAGTTTCGTGAGCTGACGAACCGGCACGCCGAGGGGCAGCATCGCCGCCACGGCATGGGTGTCCGGCAGACCAAGGAGGTTACGGACCTCATCCTCGGCGGGGACGACCGCCGTGGTGACCACGCCAGCCAGGCCCTCAGTGCGAGCGGCCAGCAGAATATTCCAGACCAGCGGGTACACCGAGGCCCCGGTAACCAGGCCGACCCGGTCAAGGTCCTTGTCCATAGAAGCCACCACCGACAAGTCCACGCTCACCATCAGCACCACCGGGATATTGCCAAGGTTCTCGAACAAGTCTGACCGTCCGGCCGCCGTATCCCCGGGGTCCTCGGTAGCCATAACCGCCTCGGCGTCCACCCTCGATTCGACGACCGTGTTGAACGGGTTCTCGCCGGCCGCCCCTTGGGCGGCATACAAACGCATGGTCGGACCGCAGAGCTCGCCAAGCCGTTGACGTACGTCGCGGTCACGCACTACCACCACGTGGGCGCCCTGTCGATTGCCACCTGAGGGAGCGAACCGGGCCGCGTCCAGAATCCGGTGAAGTTGGTCGTCGGTGACCGGTTCGTCGGTGAAATCCCGACAAGAGAAAGTCGTGCGCATCGCCTCAAGGAGTTCCATGCAATGAACCTAGGCGCGAGCCGCTTCCAACTATCCGATACGAGAGACCGGGCCACCCGGTGCCCAGAAGCCGTCTAGGGAACGGTAAGGGATGGTAATGGACACGGTATGACTGCCCTGCCCACCGATGGTGCCCGGGGCGAAAGACAGCACGAGGCCACCGCGTGTGAGATTGAAGCGCTCGAAGTTGCTGGCCTCGGGCGAGGCTCCGACGACCCGCCTCTCGTCAGTCCACGGCTCCTGGGCCAGTCGACTAATGGCCTCAACCGATACAACACTGACCCAGTCAGTCAGCGGATCGAAGAGTTCGGCCACCGTGATTGGCCGGCCGGTTGTCAGGTCGAAGGTCTCAGTCCGAATCTCCTCGTTGACGGCGGATGCCCCGGGCATGAGGCGCCGAACTACATCGCGGACACTAAACAAGTCGTCGGTGACCAGCAGGACCTCAGGTCGATGCTGCAGCCAAGCACAGCGGGCGTGAGAGCCATCCCGACAGGCGAAGCCGAAACGCTCCACCTCGTCGGCCACATCTGCCACGAACGAACCTACTGAGCCCTGAACGAGCCCTCGAAGGCGACCGTTGACCCGTGGTGCCTCATCGGGCCCCTCGAGGCGCTTCCAGTCGGCAAATACCTCGATGATGCCAGGGCCACCGATCTGGACGCCGTCAGGCCCGAACGCCGGAACCCCGGTGTCCACCTCGCAGTAAACAGGCTCGACAAGCACCGTCGGGCCATCGGACTCGAGCGCGATTTCGGTCCGCTGGGCCGGAATCACGAGAACCTGACCAACCTGAAGCCGGTCCGGGTCGGAGATGTCGTTAGCACGCATGAACTGGTCCACGGTCCGGTCGAACCGGGCAGCGATCTTCCCGAGACTGTCACCAGATTCGACGACCACCGTTCGGGGGCCTTCGTCATCACCGGCCGTCGTTGACCCAACGTCCACCGATGCAACGCAGGCCTCGAGCGCTGTGCGCATCTCGGGCAAATCGCGGTATGTCCAGCCGGCCACGGCAGGACCTGCTCCCGTCGTAGTCGCGATAGATCCCTCAAACAGTTCCCCAACCGTGATGGGCGCCGGCTCGGCCTCCTCGGGTCCCCCGCATCCCACAGCCAGACTCACGAGGCAAACAATCGCCACCACAGGGCCAAACAGCCCATGACTCATCCGACGCTCTCCACCCTGAAAGGATCGCACGCAACAGGGGGTCGCGCGAGCACAGAAACACTCAAGGACCAACCAACGGGCCCTTGGACTGCCTAACCTGCCTAGTTGGGTACCTCACCCACCGGGCCACGGACCACCTAGTTCCGGGCCCCAGTCTGAAACGACACCTGGAACAGTGGCGAGAAACAAGAACAACTACTTCCAGATGAAGATGCGAGAGCATCGGGAAGAGATCGAACGTCTCCAAGCCGAGCTCGAGTCCGCGACTGAAGCTGAACAGCAAGCCACTGAGGCCGCCAAGCAAGAGGCCGAAACCACCCGTCAGGAACGTGACGCAGTGGAAGCCGCTCGGAAGGCGGCCGAGGAGGAACGGGAACGCCTCGAGTCCCTGCTCGGTGACGAAGAGCGCGAACGACAGGTCCTCGCCGAAAAACTTGAGGCAACCGAAAAAGCAGCATCAACGCATCAAGTGGCCACCCGACGTCGCTTGGGGGCACTATCGGCGTTGGTCATCATCGCTGTGGTCATCACCCTGGCCACATCCATCGGCAGCACCGATGTGGTCGTCCAGACCACCACTACGGTGCCGCCCACGACCACGACCAAGCCGGTACCGACCAGCACCCAGCCGCTCGCAACCACCACCACCACGACAACAACAACCACGACCCTGCCACCTAAGCCGACCCTGCCCGAGCCGGTGACGACCATCAACGCGATTGAGGTCCTGACCGACGGATACGAGTGGGGTGAAACGGGTGAAAGGGTCCAGTTATTGCAACAGGTACTAGGTGTGGCGGTGGACGGCATCTATAGGGGACCCACGAGGTCCATGCACCTGGCCGCCCTCGAGGAACGGGGCCTAGTGGTAGTCGGGGTGCCCGCACCCCCGACCACTACAACCACTTCGACGACAACAACGACCGAAGCGCCGCGCCTTACCATCGAGACCGGCAAGTCCGTTGAGGCATCCCTCGCCGAAGGAACTAGAGACCAATGGCACTTCGAGGCGGTCGCCGGAGCCGAAGTGACCGTCCGGATGACCGGCTTCGACACCCACCTCCGGCTCTATGACCCGGACGGGGAACTCGTGGTCGAGAACGACGACCACAACGAGCACTTCGAGTCTGCCCTGTGGTTCCGAGTGGTCGAGGCGGGCGAATACCGAATCGACGCCGGCGGCTACGACGACGTTCATCATGGTGCCTACACGCTCACCTTGGAGGGCGCTGCAGTCAACATCGGCGCCTGCCTGGATATTGCTCTCCCAGAATCAATCAAGCCCTGTTCTATGGGCATTCCGGCACACGCGGAACTCATGGTTGGTGCGAGAGACGCCTGGACGTTCGTTGGTGTCCGCGGAAGCCAGGTCCAGATCGAGATGACCGGCTTCGACACCCACCTCCGGCTCTTTGACCCGGACGGGGAACTCATGGTCGAGAACGACGACCACAACGAACACTACGAGTCATTTCTGGTGGCCGGCTTATGTTCGACCGGCCGTTACACCATCGAAGCCGGCGGTTACGCCGATGCCCACGGCGGAGAGTACGCCCTGACCTTCCTGGGGGGAGAGACCCCCTTCGAAGCCATCACCCGAAGCTGCAACGACTGAGCCAGCACCGACGGACTGGTCGAGCCGGGGAGAAACGCTGACCCCCGCAAAACAGACCCCTCCTGCCCTCCGAATCGCGTATCTCACACCCAACCTTCCACTACCCGTCACAAACGGTGCCGGTTGAAGTCTCCAGACTTGCGTCCAAGGGCGCCGACACCGGCGGGTGGAGAGGGTTACCTCCCACATGATTTCAATCGTGAGAAAGTTGAGGATTACGTTGGAGTCATGGTCCAGTGCAAAATCAAGAGGAGCACATTCTGACCACGCGGATCGATCACTTCATGTACGCAGTGGCTTCGCTAGATGAAGGCATGGAATGGGCAGCGGACACGTTCGGGGTGCCAGCCGCTTACGGTGGAGAGCACGTGGGTCTTGGAACACGCAACGCACTTCTGTCCCTCGGCTCCGCCTATCTCGAGATCATCGCACCCGACCCGGCACAGCCGCAGGAAGGTAACGCTGGGGCACAGTACGCCACATTGACGAGCGGCGGAATTGTCACCTGGGTGGCCGAAGGCGATCTCATCACCATTGCCCAGGCACTGGAATCGGCTGGCGTATCAACTCAGGGCCCCAATCAAACCCAACGGAAGACGGAACTAGGCGACATTCTCGTGTGGGACCTGTTGTTCCCTGTCGGGAGTCCGCACGGTGGGCGCATGCCGTTTTTCATTGATTGGCTCGAGTGCGCCAATCCAAAAGACACCAATCCCGTTGGGGGTGAGTTCAGGGCGCTGGCCATCACGTCGCCCGCCGCCGATGACCTCGCAGGCGCCCTGCGCTCTATCGAGCTCGACATCGCGGTGACTACAGGACCACCAGCACTATCCGTCACGATTGACTCGCCTCGAGGCGAAGTGGTGCTCGCGAGCACAAATGAGACCTCAAACATGCAGTTCGGTGGCATCCGTTAAGTCTCCTGCAGTTGGCCCAAGGAGACCCTGTCTTCCCTCCGTTTCGGGCACACGCGACTGAGACACACCGCCGGGGCTCTCACTAAGGTCGCGTCCGTGGGTACCGCAACCCCAACCACCACGTCGCCTACCTCGCCGGAACCCATCTACAACCCGTACGCCTTCGCGGTCCATGACGACCCCTATGTCATCTATACCCGGCTACGCGATGAGGCACCTGCCTACTGGAACCCCGAACTTCGGTTTTGGGCCTTGAGCCGTTTCGACGACGTGCTCGAGGGGTTCCACGACTTCGAGACCTTCTCCTCAATGGGTGGCGTGGCCCTCGAGAGCCGCCGGAACCGCAGTCACGAGCGGCCGCCCTTCGAGCAGATGATCGAGATGGACCCGCCAGACCACACGGTGTTCCGGAAGTTGGTATCTCGGGTGTTCACCGTCCTTCGCATGGCGGAGATGGAAGACGATGTCCGCCGGATCGTGGCTGGCTATGTCGATGCGGTCATCGAACGTGGCGAGGCCGACCTGGTCGCCGACATCACTTCACCGTTTCCGATGGATGTCATCTCCGCCGTGTTAGGGCTCTCCGAAGCCGATCGTCCGTTCCTGCGTGAAGTCTCCGACCAGATTCTTGTCCGTGAGGACGGGTCGATGCAGATCCCCCAGGAAGCGATGGAGGCGATGTTCGATCTACTCAGCTACTTCCAGGCAGATCTGAGTCGGCGCCGCGCCTCCGGCGGCGCCGGTCTCATATCTGACCTGCTCCTTCTGGAGGTCGATGGGCGTGCACTCACCGAGGCCGAACTGCTCGGTTTCTGCGTCCTCCTGGTGATCGCCGGCCACGAGACCACAACCAAGCTGGTGTCCAACGCGATCGAAATTCTGTCTCGACACCCGAACCAGCGCAACGAACTCGTCGCTGCTCCGAACCTGGCGTCCGGAGCAGTCGAGGAGGTGCTGCGCTTCCACAACTCAACGCAGTACATGCACCGAACCCTCACCTGTGATCGGGAGATGCACGGCCGACAAATGCATGAGGGCGACTCAGTGCTGCTCCTGATAGGCGCCGCCAACCACGACGAACGGGAGTTCGGGCCGACCGCCGAGGAGTTCGACCTGTATCGCCGCCCGGAACGGCACCTGGCGTTCGGCTACGGCGCCCATTTCTGCCTCGGTGCGGCGCTTGCCCGCCTCGAGGGTCGGGTGGCGCTCGAGGAGATCCACCGGCGTCTCCCCGACTACGAGGTTGACCACGACGCCAAGGTCCGGTTCCACAGTTCCAACGTGACTGGGTGGTCAAGTTTGCCGATTCGCTTCACCCCGTGCTCCCCGTCGGGCAATAGATGAACGGAGGCGCGCCCAAGGTCGGCTACGTCGGGCTCGGACAGATGGGCTCGGCCATGGCCGGACGACTCCTTGAAACCGGCGTGGAACTCATCGTGTTCGACCTTGACCCGGAGACCATGGCCGAAGCCGTTGGACTAGGCGCCGAACCAGCAGGTTCAACCGCCGAGGTGGCGGCCTTCGCTGACGTAGTCAGCATCTGTGTCCCCGATGCCCACCACGTCAGTTCTGTGCTTGACGGACTCGGCGAGAGTGCCGTGGTCGGTCTGCCGGTGCTCGTCCACTCCACGATTCATCCGGAGGCGATGGCCGCATGCCGCACGCAGGCCGCCATCTGGGGTGGCGTCCTGCACGACGTCTGCGTAGCAGGGGGGACCGTTGCGGCCTCGGCCGGTGAACTGGCGCTGTTCGTGGGAGGCCGGGCCGATCTTCCCCCTGCAGCAGCGGCCCTACTCAGCTACTACGGCAGCCACATCGTTGAAGCAGGCCCGGTGGGTTCGGGCGCCGCCATGAAGTTGGCATTCAACGTCCTGACCTATGCCCAGTTCGCGGCAAGTGCTGTTGCCTTCGAGATAGCGGAAGGCGCCGAGGTCGACACCGACGCCCTGGTGGACGCCTGGCGACACGTTGGACAACTGGGAAGCCTGACCGAGCAATTCCTGCCAGTTCTGTCGATTCCGGCCGAACACGTGGTCGGTGACTTCCGGGACAGCCTGCGGTCGACGGTTGACATAGCCCGAAAGGACCTGCGCCTCGCCGCCGACCTGTGTGTCGTAGGGGGCTTAGGGGACATGGTCGAGGCGCTTGAGAAGGCCATACCCGAGGTGTTTGGCGTGACCGACGAGATACGGGAGGCACCGTGAACGAGGCCAACAACCAGCAGCAGAGCGCATATGACCGCGGGGCAGAAAAGCTCCAAGAGGTATATGCGGGGGCGGTGGAAGCGATCCCCGAGGGCGTCATACCGTTTAACGACGTCATGGTCAGAACGCTGTTCGCCGAGGTCTGGACCCGCGATGTCCTGTCGATGCGCGACCGACGCCTGTTGCTCATGGGCGTGATCGCGAGCTATGGCACAGTCGACATCTGGAATCTTCAGGCGAGGGCGGCGCTCCAGAACGGCGAACTCGACCCGAACGAACTGCGGGAAACGCTCGTACTGCTGGCGTCCTACGCGGGCTACCCGAACGTTGCCGGCCTGGTCGGTGAGACCGAGGGCGTCATCGCCGCCTGGGAGTCCGAACAGCAAGCAACCAATGACTGACGAAAGCGCGGTTCAGACGGTGCGGGCGTCAAACTTGATCTCGGATTTGTCGATCTCTGGGTGATCGAGGGCAACGGCGAACGTCTCGGCGAGTGCTCGTCCTACATCGTCGACGTCCATCATTCCGCCGGGGATGGCCCGCATCTGCCAAGCTTCGAGCGCTTCACCTAACCGCTCGGGTCGCATGTGGTCAGCGAATTCGGTTGGAGCGGTGTTGCCCATCACGACGCGGACGAAGCGTCGGTCGGGGTGCTCGTACCGCCAGACCCGGATGCACTGGTCAAGTGCAGCCTTGGTGGCTGAGTAGGAGGCGAACAGCGGGTTGCCGTCTTCGACGGTACGTGACGACACGAAGGCGGTGATGCCATCCTGGTCGAGGTGGTCGAGAGCAGCGGCTGCTGCGAGGTTGGCGCCGACCACGTTCACCCGGAAGACGTCGACCCAGGTCTCAGGATCGGTCTCGACCAGGGGCTGAAGGACTCCGTAGCCGGCAACGTAGAGCATGAGGTCGAGTCCACCCATGGCTTCGGCCGCGGCGGCGGCAACAGTGCGGGCGTCGTCGGGGTTGGTGGCATCGCCGGGGACGGCGTAGCCAGTACCCATTTCGGCGACAAGTTGCTCAAGTCGGTCGGAGCGTCGGGCGGAAACAGAGACCTGGCCGCCGGCCGCCGCCACAGCCTTGGCGAACGCGGCGCCGATGCCTGACGAGGCCCCGACGACGAGCACCCGGCGTCCTTCGAGCGTCGTGTCCATACAACTCCCCCCGGTTGGCAGCAAGCTCATGCCTATCAGCGGGTCTGTCCACCCCACCAACCGCGACTACCAGTGGAGATACTGGTATCTAATCCAACGGCAGCGAAATGCCTGTTCAAACTAGGTATTTGTTTGTCGGGCTGGGGAGATTTGAACTCCCGACCTTCGGTCCCCCAGACCGACGCGCTAACCAAGCTGCGCCACAGCCCGCGGCCATGGGCCACTCTACCGGCGGCACCTCCCCCAGCCGATTCCACCGAAACCAGTCAGGTGACTAAGAGCCAGAGACCCTGGACGAGGCGCCAACCGAGGTACACCACGGCCGCCCCGGCGAACACCCAGAAATGCCAAGGCACCTTCTGGGAACGAACCGGCGCCCCGCCAGCATCGATCACCCGCTCTCCACACGACGGGCACGTGCCGACGACTGACACCGAGTTGGGGCTCAGAAAACGGGCGCACGGCTCACACCACGGCATACCCGACCTCCTGACGACCCAAAGCGGCCGAATCAGGCCTTGCGTACGGCCAGGATGGCCAGATCGTCCTGAACCAAACCAGCGCTGAAGTCGTTGGCGGCGTCCAACAACTGCTTGCACAACACCCCTGGGGCGATCCCCGGGTTGCGTCGCACCATGTCTCCGATGCGCTCCTCACCGAACAGTTCGTCACCGTTGCGAGCCTCGGCCAACCCATCGGTGTACATCACCGCCATGTCATCACGGGCCAGCGGGATCTCCCTACTGAAGTACGTCCCATCAGACGTCAACATCAGTAGCGGACCGGTGGACCGCAGCGGCCGGACCTCCCGGTCATGCCAAAGGAAGGTGGCCGGGTGACCGGCCGAGGCGTACCGCAGCGTCTCAGCCTCAGTGTCGAACACCAGGACCACCAGCGAGATGAACTCCTCAGACCGCTCCACCGAGGACATCTGTCGGTTGAGCTCCTCTAGTGCCTGGGCCGGATCCCGGAACTGTCGGAGGAACGTCCGCAGCAGGTACTTGGCCTGGAAAGCGGTGATCGACGCCTCGATGCCGTGACCCGCCACGTCACCCACCACAGCAGCCAGACGGGTGTCCGACGCCTGGAACACGTCAAAGAAGTCACCCGCCATGAGTCCCGTACCAGCCTGGTACACCCGACCGACCTCGAAGCCGGTGAAATTAGGAAGTTCCTCAGGGGCCAGACGACCGGCCCACGCCTTCGGGGCCAGATCCTCCTGCTCCAAGGCCTCCTGGGCCCGTCGTTCGATGTCAATACTCTGGCGGGCCATTCGAGCCTCCCGCACAGCATGACGGGCCCACGCGGTGGAAACCAGAGCCGGGATGGCCACAGTCGAAAACACCACCGCGCCCGCGACACCCTCCACGAAAGCGTTGACCAGCGACGCCAGGGCCAGCAAGCCATACAAAGACGCTGCGTGGAACTCTTTACGGAACGTCGACCAGGCCAGCGTGTAAGCGTCAGGCGCCACCTCGGGATCGATCCGACCGACCAGACGGTGGCGATGGCGGGCCGAACGCGCCCACCCGAAGGCCGCGGTCAGGCAGATGATGCCGAGGACGGTGAGGACCGGCGCACGCATGTCGATCAAGGGTAGTCGGGAGGCCCCGAAGATGGGGTCGGCCCGCGTGGAACGGCCTTACTCGGACCGACGGCGCACCCGGAGCTTGATCGGGGTGGAACCGAGGTCAAGGTCCTCGCGGAGCCGCCGCTCCAGATATCGCAGCCAGGTGCGCGGCAGTTCCCGGTTGGCAAATAGCGTGAAAGTGGGCGGATCGGTGGCCCCCTGGGTGGCGTACAGGACCCGAACGCCGGCAGGCGCCGGATGGGCGGCCTGGGCGGCCCGGATCACGTCATTGACCCGCCGGGTCGGTATCCGAGTCCGGTAGTCGGAAATCGTGTCCTCGAGGGCCGGCCAAAGCCGCTGAACGTTCTTGCCCGACAGAGCGCTGATCCGCAGCACGGGCGCCTCACCCACGAAGTGAAGCTTGTCCCCCACCTGGATCATCACGTCCTCACGCTGCCCTGCATCACACAGGTCCCACTTGTTCAACAGAACCACGATCGGACATCCCGCGGCGTCCACCCGCTCGGCCAGGCGCTGGTCCTGATGGGTCACCCCGAGGGTCGCGTCGATGACCAGCAGCGCTACGTCCGCAGTGTCGACCGCCTTGAGCGCACGCACCAGTGAGTAGTACTCGGTCTCCTCGTCGATCCGGGCCTTACGTCGCATCCCGGCAGTATCAATGAACCGCACCGGACCGGTGTCGGTCTCCACCACGGTGTCAACGGTGTCTCGTGTCGTGCCGGGGAGATCGTGTACCACCGCCCGGTCCTCCCCGGTCAAGCGGTTGAACAGCGTCGACTTACCCACGTTGGGACGACCGACAAGGGTCACCCCGACGATCCTCTCGCCGGATCCATTTTCGTCCTCAATGACCTCCACGGTCGTCTCGTCCGGAAGTTCAGCCACCAAACGATCCAGAAGGTCGCCGGTCCCCCGACCATGAAGGGCGCTCACCGGCGCCGGCTCACCCAGTCCGAGCGACATGAGTTCCCAAACGGCAGCCTCGTGCACCCGGTCATCGACCTTGTTGGCCACCACCACGACGGGAGCTGATGCACTCCGTAGCAGACCGGCCACCCGGGCGTCGTCCTCGGTGACCCCCACCGTGGCGTCCACGACGAACAGCACCGCATCGGCGTCCGCAATGGCCCGCTCACTCTGACGACTGACCTTTTCGTCTAGGGAGTTTCCATCGGCCATCCACCCACCAGTGTCAACCAAGGTGAACTCCCTCCCCTGCCAGGACGCCTCGACCTCCTTGCGGTCACGAGTCACCCCGGGACGCTCCTCGACGATGGCCTCCCGGCGACCAAGGACGCGATTTAGGAGAGTCGACTTGCCCACATTGGGGCGCCCCACGATGGCCACCATCGACCTCATGTTGATTCCTCCAGTGCGGTCCGCAACGACCGTCCGTCGGCCGGCACCACCTCGACCGGACGCGGTAGGTCCTCAGGCGAGGAACCGTCCAGGAACCGACCCCCGCTGAGGCACACGTCGGGCAGCAGGTACCGGTGACCGGCGGGCTCGTCAGCCAGTACCCGAGCGATGTCCTCACCGACCATCAGGCCGGTCACCCCAACGTTCCCGCCGAAGAACCGGTTCTCCACCGGCAGCAGCCGGACGTCGTCTCTGCCGATGATCGAAACCAGTGGTCCGAGAATCGCTGCGCCCAATGTTCCCGTCAGCACCCCGATCGGGGCGTCTCGGCGCGGCCGCACCAAGGGCACCCTGATAGCCACAGCGTCTCCATCGACGCCGTCAGTCACATCCGCTCCACACGTCCGGGGTGCCCGGTAGCCCATGGCCGGCGCACCCTCCATCGACCGGAAGAAGCCCGATGACCGCTCAGTTGATACCCACTCCTCCGACGAGTTACCAGCAGTCCCCTCCTCGGCCGAGTGGAACTCCAACTCGAAGGCCCGTGCCATGCCCACACCGTCCTCGGTCATCTCAACGTCGTCGTAGGCCTCGACGGGTGGAAATGCTCGGCCCGCCAACAGGTGATACTCGTCGGCCGCATGCACTAGGCGCCGCCCCATCGCAGCGAGGAAACGTTCCTGCCAGGCCTCCACGATCTCCACCACAGCGATGGCTTCGACCGTGGTGTGGGCCCTCATCCGGGGCTCATCGTTGTGGCGGCTCACCCCGAGAGGCACCACGCACAAGCTCGCCAGGTCGCTGAACCGGTCGGCTACACCGGCCAGGGTGTCTTCCAGCCAGGCTCCGTCGTTCAGCCCGGGACACACCACGACCTGACCGTGTACCTCCACGCCGTGGTCCAGCAAGGCCCGCAACCATCGCAGGCTGGTTGCTCCCCGTCGGTTGCGGAGCATCTCGGTTCGCTTCCCGGGGTCGGTGGCGTGGATGCTCACGTACAACGGCCCGAGGCTCTCGGACACCACCCGTTCAAGGTCGGCCTCTGTGAACCGGGTGAGGGTCGTGAAGTTCCCGTACAGGAACGACAGGCGATAGTCATCGTCCTTCACGTAGAGGCTCCTGCGAAGCCCGGGAGGCAACTGGTAGATGAAGCAGAACTCACAGTGGTTGTCGCACGTTCGAACACGGTCGAACAGGGCGCTATCCACCTCCACACCCATCGGAGACCCGTCGGGCTTGTCCACCACCACCTCGCGCTGCAGCCCACCGGTATCCAGTGTCAGGGTCACCGAGGGTTCGTCGACGAGCAACTGGTACTCGATTACGTCACGGGGGACGCGGTCGTTGATGGTCAGGAGTCGGTCGCCGGGTTGGACGCCGGCCCGGTCAGCGGGCGAATCGGCGGTGACGGCGACGACCACGGGGGCCGACATGTCCACAAGGCTACAGACCGTCGGGAGGGCGACCAGCCGACGAGACCGAGACAGGCGGTCCCAGTCCCCACAACCGATTAACAGCCCGGCAACGGCCAGCAAGAACAGTCACGTCTAGTGCAGTACCAAAACCTACGGAGGGCCCGCCCGGTCTCGAGATCGGCGGGAATCGATCACCCCGGTATCGAAGCCTGCAAGGTGCAGTCCACCATGGAAGCGGGCGTGTTCAACCTTGAGGCAACGGTCCATCACGAGGTCCATCTCGGCATCCAGAACCATCCGGGCCGCCTCGAGGCTCCACAGCCCGAACTGGGTCCAGAACATCCGCGCACCAACGGCCACCGCCTCAGCCGCCACGTCCGGCACGTCGTCCAACCGACGGAACACGTCCACGCAGTCAGGCACCACTGGCAGGTCGGCCAGCGTCGGCACGCAGGGTCGACCCAGAATCTTGTTGGCCATCGGGTTGACGAAGTAGACGTCATAGTCGGTGCCCAGCAGATAGGTGGCCACGAAGTTGCTGGGTCGGGCCGGGTTGGCCGACACGCCCACCATGGCCACCGACCGGATACCGGCCAGCAGGTTGCGGCGTTCCGTGGCCGACGGCGGGGTCCAACCGTCGATCGGCAACTGGGTGGCCTGAGACATGTCGCTCACGTTGCTCCCCCTGTCCCAGTGAGAGCCTGATCCAGGTCCCAGAGAACGTCCTCAACATCCTCTAGGCCGATCGACAGACGCACCATGTCGGGGCTCACCCCTCCGGCCACCATGGCCTGGTCGGACAACTGCTGGTGGGTGGTGGACGCCGGGTGGATGACCAGCGTTCGGGCGTCACCAATATTGGCGAGGTGGCTAACCAACTGCAGCTGTTCGATGAACGCGGCGCCAGCTGCACGGCAGCCCTCACCCCGGTCAGACACTCCGAAGGTGAACACTGCGCCAGGACCTTCGGGCAGATAGCGGTCGGCCAGAGTCCGGTACGGGGAATCGGCCAGACCGGCCCACGCCACCCAGGAGACCGCCGGATGCCCATCCAGGAACTCGGCCACCGTCCGGGCGTTGGCCACGTGCTCAGTCATTCGCTGGGGCAACGTCTCGAGGCCTTGAAGTAGCAGGAAGGCATTGAACGGTGACAGCGATGGCCCGACGTCTCTCAGCTGTTCGGCCCGTAGCTTCGTGCAAAAGGCAAACTCCCCGAAATTCTCCCAGAAGCGGATCCCGTTGTAGCCGGCGTTGGGTTCCGTCATCTGCGGAAAGCGGCCACTCCCCCAGTCGAACCGGCCTGACTCGATGATGACCCCACCCATCGAGGTGCCGTGACCGCCAATGAACTTGGTGGCCGAGTGCACGACGATGTCGGCGCCGTGCTCCATGGGGCGACATAGCCACGGCGTGGCAAACGTGGAGTCCACGACTAGCGGGAGGCGGTGGGCATGGGCCACATCGGCCAACGCCGCTAGGTCGGCCACGGCCCCCGACGGGTTACCGATGACCTCCGTGTAGAGAAACCGGGTTTCGTCATCAATCTGGGCGGCGAAGGCGTCAGGATCGTCGCCGTCCACGAACCGAGCATCAATACCAAAGCGACCGAGCGTGGTATCGAACATGGTGTGGGTGCCGCCGTACAGGGCCGAGGAGGACACGAAGTTGGTACCCGCGTCAGCCAATGCCGCGGCGGTCAAAAACTCGGCCGCCTGACCAGACGCTGTAGCGACGGCACCGACGCCCCCCTCCAGACTGGCCATCCGCTCCTCAAAGGCCGCGATGGTCGGGTTGGAGATCCGGGAATAGATCGTCCCGTACTTCTGGAGCGCGAATAGGTCCGCCGCGTCGGCCACGTCGTCGAATACGAAGCTCGTGGACTGGTAGATCGGGACAGCCCGTGCCCCAGTGGTCGGATCAGGCTGTCCTCCGGCGTGCAGGGCCCGGGTTCGGAAGCCCCAGGCCCGTTCAGAGGTGGGTCTGTCGGTCATCAGGGCCGATTGTAGGAGTCGGGCACTCCACCGGGTTCAGAACCCACGGCCGCCGGTCGGTCAGTGTGGCTCCACTGTGACCACGACCCTACGAAGAGGCGCCCACGGCCGAGTCCCGCATGCTCCATGGCCAGGAGGTCATGGCAGGCGCTGACCCCCGATCCGCAGTAGGCGACCACCTCAGCGGCATCGCCCACCCCGAGGACCGCGTACCTTTCCGCCAATTCGACAGAGGACCGGAACATTCCCCTTCGAGCCCCTTCGGACTCCAAGTTGTGGACGAACGGGGCGCTCACCGCGCCAGGCAGATGACCGGCCCGGGGGTCTACTGGCTCCACCTCGCCGCGGTACCGGTCGCCTCCCCGGGCGTCCAGGACGACTCCGGACGCTCCACCGGTCGCCACGGTGGCCACTTCGTCGATGGTGGCTAGCGCCCCGTTCGGCCACGACACGATCGGCACCTTGACCGGCGGGCGAAGCATGCCTGTGATCTCCAATGGTTCGCCCCAGGCGCCGATTCCACCGTCGAGGAGCGCTGCGGGACGATCCAAGATCCGCAGCATCCACACGAGGCGACCGGCGGCCATTCCCCCGGCATCGTCGTAGGCCACTACCGGATCATTGGGGCCGATCCCGAGCGCACCCATCGACCGGGCAAATGCCTCCGGTGTCGGTAACGGGTGCCGTCCCACATTGGGTCCCGGGTCGGAGGTCAGGTGCTCGTCCAGGTCGACGAACACTGCCCCGGGGAGATGCCCCGAGTCATAGGCGTCCTGTCCTGACCGACCATCCAAGTACCAACGCACGTCGCAGAACACGGCCCCTGACAGCGAAGTCGCCTCCGCTGTATCCAGAACGGGAGGAAGTATGGCGACACCGGAAGAACCAGATGACATCACGGGAGCCTCCCACCCCGACTACCGCAGGTAGGGTAATTGATTCGGTAATATTGCATATCCTTTATTACCCATCTATGGTCGTCGCATGCTTCGTTCGCTCCTGGCCCCTCCCCTCACGTCATCGCTGGATACCGGTACCGCCGCCTTCGCCCAGAACCGGGCCGACATGGAGGAGCATCTGGCTGTAATAGAGAGGCTTCTCGACGAGGCCGACGCCGGTGGTGGCCCGGAGTCGACGGCCCGACTCCGCTCTCGGGACAAGATGCCCATCCGGGAGCGCATCGCCTATGTGATCGATCCCGACAGCCCGTTCCTCGAGATCAGCCCGTTGGCCGGCTACGACTCCTCGTACGCCGTCGGAGGTGGCTTCGTTGTCGGTATCGGGGTGATCGCCGGCGTGGAGTGTGTGATCTGCGGCAACGACCCCACGGTGCTGGGCGGCGCCATGACGCCCTATATGGCCAAGAAGTGGATGCGGGCCATCGAGATCGCCCGCCATAACCGCATGCCGTACGTCAGTTTCGTGGAGTCGGCCGGCGCCGACCTCCGGGTACAGACCGATGGCAGTGGCTCAAAGCGGCGACGGGCCCGCACCGACCACTTCGCGGAGACCGGGCGGTTCTTCTACGAGATGATCGAGCTGTCCAAGTTGGCTATTCCCACGGTGTGCGTGGTGTTCGGCTCTTCTACTGCCGGTGGCGCTTACCAACCAGGCATGTCGGACTACACCATCTTCATCAAGAAGCAGTCCAAGGTCTTCCTGGCCGGCCCACCACTGGTGAAGATGGCCACCGGCGAGGACGCAGACGACGAAACACTCGGCGGCGGACAGTTGCACGCCGAACGGTCCGGCCTAGCCGACTATCTGGCCGAGGACGAGATGGACGCCCTCCGTATGTGTCGGGAGGTCGTGTCTCACCTCGACTGGCGAAAGGCGGGTCCCGAAGCCTCCTACGAGGCCACCGAGCCGGTTCACGACGTGGAGGGTCTCATGGGCATGGTGTCCATGGACCTTAAGCAGCCCGTGGATGTCAAGGAGGTCATCGGCCGGGTCGTCGACGCCTCCCGGTTCGAGGAGTTCAAGCCCCGCTACGGGCCGACCATGGTCTGTGGGTTCGCCACCATCCACGGCTATCCGGTGGGGATCCTCGGCAACAACGGGGTCATCTATCCGGAGGCCGCCGAGAAGGCCGCCCATTTCATCCAGCTCTGCAACCGGCAGGACACCCCGCTGGTGTTTCTCCAGAACATCACCGGCTTCATGGTGGGCTCGGACTTCGAGGAAGCCGGGATCATCAAGAAGGGCTCCCAAATGATCAACGCGGTAACTAACTCCACGGTCCCCCACCTGACGGTCATCATCGGTGCCTCCTACGGCGCCGGCACCTACGGGATGTCCGGACGGGCCTACGAGAACCGCTTCACCTTCCTGTGGCCGATGGCCAAGATCGCCGTTATGGGTCCCAAGCAGATCGCTGGCGTCATGTCCCTGGTCCGACGAGGTCAGGCCGCCCGCAAGGGACTGGAGTTCGACGAGGAGGCCGACGCCGAGATCGTCCGCCAGGTCGAGGCCGCTCAGGAGAAGGGGTCGTTGGCCCTGGAGGCCACGGGCGCTGTCAGCGACGACGGGATCATCGACCCCCGGGATACCCGAACGGTTCTCGGCCTGTGCTTGTCGGTGGTCAGGACGGCACCCATCGAGGGCGCAGACAACTACGGGGTGTTCCGGCTGTGAGCGCCACACCCCCGACCATCACCGGCGTACTCGTCGCCAATCGTGGCGAGATCGCCCGCCGGGTATTTCGCACCGCCCGGAACATGGGTCTGCAATGCGTCGCCGTGTACGTGGACGCCGATGCCGACGCCCCCCACGTAGCCGAGGCCGACGTGGCCGTCCGACTAACCGACAACGGATACCTGGACGGTCACGCCATCGTGGCCGCGGCACTGGCCTCAGGCGCCGACGCTGTACACCCCGGCTACGGCTTCTTGGCCGAGAACGCCGCCTTCGCCACCGCGGTGACCGACGCCGGCCTCACTTGGATCGGTCCGACAGCCGAGGTCATCGCTTCCATGGGCGACAAGACCGCGGCCTTACGGGTCGCTGAGGCCGCCGGCGTTCCCACGTTGCCCTCATCAGAGGACCTGACTGACGGTGATGCCGTGGGATACCCGCTCCTCGTGAAGGCCGCGGCGGGTGGCGGCGGTAAGGGAATGCACGTCGTGGAACACCCCGAGGATCTCGCCGGGGCGGTGGCCACCGCCCAACGGGAGGCTGCGACCGCGTTCGGCGACGACCGTGTGTTCCTGGAGCGGTATGTGCCCCGGTCCCGACATGTGGAGATCCAAATCCTGGGCGACAGCCACGGGGGCTTGGTCCACCTGGGCGAGCGGGAGTGCTCCATCCAGCGCCGCCACCAGAAAGTGGTCGAGGAGTCCCCCGCCACCACCTTGGGTACCGACCTGCGGAACTCTATGGGCGCCGCGGCGCTCCGACTGGCCGATGACATCGGCTATCAGTCGGCCGGCACAGTCGAGTTCCTCGTCGACGACGCCGGAGAGTTCTTCTTTCTGGAGGTCAACACCCGACTACAGGTTGAACACCCGGTCACCGAGGAGGTCACCGGCATCGACCTGGTCCGGGAGCAGTTGCGAATCGCCGCCGGGGAACCGCTGGGCTACGACCAGAGCGAAGTCTCGTTCGACGGCCACGCCATCGAAGTGCGCCTGTATGCCGAGGACCCGGCGGCCGGATACCTGCCGGCCATCGGGACCATCGAGGCCTGGGAACCAGCTGCCGAGCCCAAGGTTCGTTGGGACTCCGGCGTCGGGGTGGGAAGCGTGGTCGGCATTGACTTCGACCCGATGCTGGCCAAGGTGGTGGCCCACGGTCCGACCCGGCGGGAGGCCGCCGGACGCCTCGCCCTGGCTCTCGAACACCTCCATCTTGGGGGGGTGACTACCAACCGGGACCTGCTGGTTGCCACCCTCCGCCACGAGGCCTTCCTGGCTGGCGACACCACCACGGATTTCCTGGAGCGCCATGCCCCCGCCACGACCAAGACCCACGATGCTCCGACGATCAACAGGGTGGCCACGGCGGTCACCCTCTGGCTGCGAGGCCGCAACCGTGCGGATGCCCTCGTCCTGGGCGCGATTCCCGGCGGGTGGCGCAACGCTCGCCTCCCCGACCCCGAGATCACCCTCTCCCCGGTGGGATGCGACGAGCCTGCTGCGACGGTCCGGTACCGCTGCGACAGGGACGGCACTTTCCAGGTCAACGTCTTCCATCCCGAAGACAGTGGGACCGCAAACGGAAAACATCACGCGACGATCTACGGCTGGACCAGAACTGGGATCGATCTGGCGGTCGACGGCTTACGCGGACAGGCACGGATCACCACCGTGTCGGCCGACGAACTGGCTGGCCGCGGAGAGGTCGTCTACATCACAATGGCCGGCACCACCACGACGCTGGAAGTGGTCCCCCGCTTCACGGTGTCTGGCACTGAAGGTTCAACCGGCGGCCTCACCGCGCCGATGCCTGGCCGAGTCCTCGACATCGGCGGAGGGGTCGGCGACCGGGTGAAGGCAGGACAGTCCATGCTCGTACTGGAGGCCATGAAGATGGAACACCACCTGGCCGCCCCCTTCGACGGAACCGTGACCGAGATACGGGTAGCGGTCGACGACCAGGTCGACAACGGCGCCGTCTTGTTGATCATCGAACCCGACGACGTAGAGGCCCCGACCGGACAAGATGGTGCCGATGACTGACCCGATTCGCATCGCCAACTGTTCCGGCTTTTACGGCGACCGCCTGTCGGCGGCCGCCGAAATGGTCGAAGGCGGCCACATCGACGTTTTGACCGGCGACTGGCTGGCTGAGCTGACGATGCTGATTCTGGCCCGATCTAGGGCCAAGCGACCGGGCGGGGGCTACGCCTCCACCTTCGTCAAACAGATGGAAGAGGTCATGGGAACCTGCCTGGACCGGGGCATCAAGGTGGTCTCTAACGCCGGCGGCCTGGATCCCGGAGGATGCGCCGAGGCTCTCTCCGAGGTAGCGGACCGGCTAGGGCTGTCGCCCACCATCGCCTACGTAGCCGGTGATGACCTGCTCGGTCGCCTCGACGACCTGCTGGAGGCGGGTGTGGACCTTCCGGATCTGACGACCGGCGAACCACTGACGGACCCCGGACGATTCGTGAGCGCCAACGCCTACCTTGGCTGCTGGGGCATCGTCGAAGCTCTAGACCGGTCCGCCGACATCGTGGTGACCGGTCGGGCCACAGACGCGGCCATCGTGTGCGGCCCCGCGGCGTGGCACCACCGGTGGGCCCGAGACGACTGGGACGCCCTGGCTGGCGCCGTGGTCGCGGGACATGTCATCGAGTGCGGTACGCAGGCCACAGGTGGCAACTACTCGTTCTTCACCGAAGTTCCCGGCATGGCGCGGGTGGGTTTCCCGTGGGCCGAGGTGGCCGCCGACGGCTCGTCGACCATCGGCAAGCACGAGGGGGTCGGCGGTCAGGTTTCGATCGGAACGGTGACATCACAACTGCTCTACGAGATCAGCTCACCGGCCTACCTAGGGCCCGATGTGACGGCCCGGTTCGACACCATCGAACTCGACGAGACGGGATCGGACCGGGTGCGAATCCACGGTGTGCGGGGAGAACCACCACCGCCCACCCTGAAGGTCTCCATGAACGCCATGGGTGGCCACCGTGCCGATCTGGCCCTCGCCCTCACCGGTCTGGACGTCGAGGCCAAGGCCGCCCTGGCCGAGAAGGCGTTCTGGCTGGCCATGCCGCACGACCCCGGGGACTTCGAGTCGGTCGAGTCACGGGTGGTCCGCACCGACAAGGTCGACCCGGCCTCAAACGAAGAGGCGGTCGCCCAGTGGTGCCTGACCCTCAAGGATCCTGACGAGCGCAAGGTTGGGCGAGGCGTGTTCAACGCCATGACCGAAATGGCGCTGGCCACCATCCCCGGGTTCTTCTCGGTCCGGAGTAGCTCGTCCAAGCCGTTCGGCGTCCACCGGGCGGGCCTCATACCAGCCGATCTGGTCCCCCAGGACGTGGTGGTGCTCGAGGCAGGAACAGTCACCTCCCGCACCGTCGTCGACTCGGTGGCCCCTGCCGGGTCCGTATCGATCGAACCCCGACCGGGTCCCGACACTGCCGCCCCAGAGGGGCCAACCGTGGCCGTACCTCTGGGCCGGATCGCCGGTGCCCGGTCGGGCGACAAGGGAGGTGACGCCAACCTCGGACTGTTCGTCCGCGACGACGCCGCATGGGCCTGGATGGACCGACACATCACGGTAGATCTGCTTCGGCTACTACTCCCCGAAGCAGCCGACCTACCCATCGAACGTCACCGGCTACCAGCTATTCGGTCGCTCAACTTCGTGATCCGGGGCCTGCTTGGCGAGGGAGTCGCGGCGTCGTCCAGGCAGGACGGCCAGGCCAAGAGCCTCGGCGAATGGGTCCGGGCCCGAATCGTGGACCTCCCGGTGGCTCTGGTCCCCGACGGCTCGATCGAAACCGACGCCGACCAATGACTCCAGGAACGACACTCCACGCCACCGAGTTGACCCGCCGGCTCCGGACAGTGCCGGCTCCCCGTCCCGTGCTTGACCGGGAGCGGGAGACCCAGCTCACCGACCGCCAACGCGAGGTGCTCGACCTGCTCGGAACCGTGTTCGACGATGGCTTCATCGAGCACACGATGGCCGACCTCGCCGCCCGGGTGGGCTGCTCGCTACGGACGCTCTACGACCTCGCCCCCAGCCGGGACGAACTGGTCCTCACGGTCATCGACCGGAACCTGCGCCGTATCGGTCGGACCGCCGTAGAGGCGCTGGACCCTGACATGCCACCCTTGGAGGCCATCCGGTCCTACCTCCGAGCCGCCAACCAGGCCGTGGCGTCTACCACCCCGACCTTCGCCCGCGACCAAGCCGCCACGCCGGCCACCCACCGGTTGGCCACCGCCCACTCCGACTACCTGGTAGCCGTCACCCGAACTCTGCTGGACCTTGCCGTGGAACGTGGGGAACTCGGTGATCAGGACAGCCCACCGATCGACACCGCGGCGGTGGCTCACGTGGTAGCCGGGCTGGGTGCCATGTTCGCCTTGCCCGAACACATAGAGGCCATCGACTCGACCCCCCGGGAGGCGGCCAACGCCATGGTCGACGTGATCCTCCGGGGACTGGAGACCAGCCCATGACCGACAGGTCCGCCACTCCCCTGCCACTGTCAGACCTGATCGCCGACCTGGTGGCCGAACAACAGGCGCTGGACGACGTGATGGCTTCACTAGGCGACGACGACTGGGCGACGGCTACCCCGAGTCCTGGCTGGACCGTGGGCGACCAGATCGGGCACCTCACCTACTTCGACGGCACCGCCGCCCAGGCCATCACCGATCCCGATGGCTTCCAAATGAGCGCCCGGTCGCTCCTGACCATGGTCGGTACCGGCGGGGACACGCTCGACGACTTGACCCTCGGCCGGTTACGTGTCCTGTCGACCACCGAACGACTCGAGGCGTGGCGTTCCGGCCGGAACCAACTGGCCGAGGCCGCCGTCGGTCTGGCCAACGACGCCCGCGTCCCCTGGTACGGACCGTCCATGGGGGCCCGGTCGTTTCTGACCGCTCGCCTCATGGAGGTATGGGCCCACGGACAGGACATCGTCGACGCCACCGATGGTTACCGGCCGGCCAGTGACCGCCTTCGGCACATCGCCCAACTAGGGGTCATCACCCGAGGGTGGTCGTACGCGAACCGTCGGATGGAGGCTCCGGAGGTGCCGATCGACGTAGTGCTGGATGCCGCATCGGGTGCTGTGTGGACATGGGGTCCCGGCGACGCTACGGAGGTGGTGCGCGGCACGGCCGAGGACTTCTGCCTGGTCGTCACCCAGCGTCGTCACATCGACGACACGTCCCTGGCAACCTCTGGAGAGGCCGCACGGGACTGGATGGTAAGGGCCCAGGCATTCGCCGGCCCGCCTACTGTCGGGCCCAACGCTGGGAGGTTCTGATGGGACTCGTGGAGACGACACATGGCGACGGGGACCGTGTCGGCGTGGTTACGGTGACCTTGGCCGATCAGGAGAACCGCAACGCTCTGAGCGCTGCGCTGGTGGCCGAACTGGTCGAGGCCTTGGACGCCGCCGATGCCGACCCGGCCGTCCGGGTCGTAGTGCTGACAAATCGGGGGCGGGTGTTTTGCGCGGGCGCCGACCTATCGGAACGCTCGGGTGGTGGTGACCTAGGCAAAGGTCCTTCTCCAAAGCCCGTCGACCCGGCGGCACTGTTCTCCAGGTTCCGGCTGTCGCCGAAGGTGTACGTGGGGCGCATCGCCGGACATTGCGTGGCTGGGGGCATGGGCTTAGCTGCCGCGATGGACCTGACCGTTGCCGACGAGAGCGCGAAGTTCGGATTTACCGAGGTCCGACGGGGCGTGGCCCCCGCGATGATCTCGGTGCTCTGCCTCCCGAAGATGCGCCCCGCTGAAGCAGCCGAGGCCATGCTGCTCGGCAACCGGATGACCGGTGCCGACGCGGCACGGCTCGGTCTCGTAAACCGTGCCGTACCCGCCGATCAGGTGGACGCCGTGGTCGATTCGTTCGTGACCGACCTCCTGGCCGGCGGGCCGGGGGCGCTGGCGGCCACCAAGGAACTTCTGACCCGGGTACCGACCATGTCCGTCGACGAGGCGTTCGTCTGGACAGCTGGGATGTCAAGCGACCTGTTCCGGACTGACGAGGCCAGGGAGGGCATGCAGGCCTTCCTCGAGAAGCGCCCCCCGAACTGGGCTTCCTAAGGAAGACCGAACCGCTCTCTGGTCGAAGCCATCAACCAGCGAGGAGCGCTGCCACGATGTCCAGCACGGCGTCCTTCCCGTCGCCAAACAGCAGCAGGGTGCCGTCGTTGGCGAACAGCGGATTGGGGATGCCAGCGAAACCTGGGCTGAGCGACCGCTTGATTACGACCACGGTCCGCGAACCATCAACATCGAGGATCGGCATGCCGGCAATCGGCGAGTCTGGGTCGGTACGCGCCGACGGGTTCACCACGTCATTGGCGCCGATCACGATTGTCACGTCAGTCTGCGGGAAGGTCGGGTTGACCTGGTCCATGTCGAGCAGGAACTCGTAGTCGATCTCGGCTTCGGCCAGGAGCACGTTCATGTGTCCGGGCATCCGTCCAGCGACCGGGTGGATCCCGAAAGTTACCTCTGTTCCTTGGTTGCCCAGCGTCCGCATCAGGTCCCGGACGGCATGCTGGGCCTGGGCGACGGCAAGCCCATAGCCCGGGACGATGACCACTCGTTCGGCCACTTCGAGGAGCATGGCCACCTCCTCGGCCGACGTTGCCGTTACCCGGTCACCGTAGACATCGTCGGCGTCGGGTGCCCCGCCGGCGGACAGGGAGCCGAAGACGACGTTGACCAGTGATCGATTCATTGACCGGCACATGATCTGGGTGAGGATCAGGCCACTGGCTCCGACCAGCGAACCGGCGATGATAAGCAACGGATTGTCGAGCACGAAGCCCGCCGTCGACGCAGCCACGCCTGAACAGGAGTTGAGCAAGGCGATCACTACGGGCATGTCGGCCCCACCGATGGCCAACGTCCCAAGCACGCCAAGCACCGCCCCTGCGGCCACCAACGCCCAAAGCCAGCCCACGTCCTCGGGGCGGGCAACCACCATCACCGCGGCTACGACGGCCACGATCGCCGCCATGGCACGGACGGTGGCGAGGCCGGGAAAGCCCCGTAGGCCGCCGACCTCCTGCAACTTGGCGAAGGCCACCACCGAGCCGGTCAGGGTGACGGCTCCGATGAGGGCGGTGAGAACGGCCGACACCGACGACCGGCTGTCCACCTGTCCAAGGTCCACCAACTCGACGAAAGACGCCAGAGCCACGAGGACCGATGCCCCACCGCCGAAACCGTTGAAGAGGGCGACCAGTTGCGGCATGGCCGTCATCCGGACCCGGAGGGCCAAAGCGACACCGATGGCCGCTCCGACGACCAGACCGAACAACAGCACCCGGAAATCCACGATGGCCCGGTCCAAGAGGGTGGCCATTACCGCGACGAACATCGCGGAGGCGCCCAACAAGTTGCCCCGTGAAGCGGTGCGCGGCCGAGCCAGGGACTTGAGGCCCAGCACGAACAGCACAGCGGCGACCAGGTAGGCAGCGTCGACCACGTCCAGCCGGCTCACGATCTGGCCTCCGAGTCCGGCGGACCACGATGCGACTTCCTGCTGGTGAACATGGCCAGCATCCGGCCGGTGACCAGGAAGCCTCCAACCACGTTGATCGTCGCCAGCACCACGGCGACGAACCCCAACCAGGTGGCCAGCATCGAATGGTCGGCGCCCGCTGAAACCATGGCCCCGATCAGGGTGATGCCCGATACCGCGTTGGAGCCCGACATCAGCGGCGTGTGCAGGGTGGCCGGCACCTTGGTGATGAGCTCGAG
Source organism: Acidimicrobiales bacterium (assembly GCA_030747775.1). GTDB lineage: Bacteria > Actinomycetota > Acidimicrobiia > Acidimicrobiales > MedAcidi-G1 > UBA9410. The sequence goes on from JASLKB010000001.1 coordinate 57,052, forward strand.
GCCGAGGAACACGGCCAGGACGAAGAGGGTCAGGGCGATCAGCAGGCTCACGGAGTCCTCGTTTCAGAAGGCGGAGACTGCTGTGCCTGGGCCTCGCGAACCACTGGGTGGACGACGTTGCCTCCGGCCACCACCAGCATTCCCGCCAGCACTTCGTCGTCCGGGTCGACGAAAGCTTCGCCGTCTCGGTCCAGCATCCGCACGAGGTTCAAGAGGTTGGTGGCGAACATCCGCGACGCCGTGAGAGCCGACCCTGACGCCAGGTTGGTCGGTGCGAGGACTGTTGCCCCGTGGTGATCGACGTCGACGTCAGCCCTAGACACTTCACAGTTTCCGCCACGCTCGACAGCCAGGTCGATGACCAGGGAGCCGGGTCGCATCGCCGACACCATGTCAGCGGTCACCAACAGTGGGCTCCGCCGACCCGGGATCTGGGCGGTAGCCACCACCACGTCCGAATCGGCGACGTGGGGGGCCAGCACCTCATGGATCCGGACTGCGTCCGGCGCCCCGCCGTCGGCTCCTAGTGGCGGTTCGATGGACCGTCCACCTAAAGATCGGATCTGTTCGAGGGCCTCCGAACGAATGTCGAAGCCCTCTACTACTGCGCCGAGTCGACGGGCGGTGGCCACGGCCTGCAGACCCGCCACGCCGGCACCGAGGACGAGCACTCTGGCGGGGGGAACCGTCCCGGCGGCGGTGATGAGAAGCGGGAACATCTTCGGCAGCCGCTCAGCTGCCACCAGGACCGCTTGAAAGCCAGCGACTGTCGCCATCGACGACAACACGTCCACGGCCTGAGCCCGGGTAGTCCGGGGGACGAGGTCCAGAGACAAACCGGTCGCGCCCGTTGCCGCAAGCGCCACGGCACGGTCCGGCCGCCAGACCGGGTCGAGGAGGCCGACCACCACGTGGTCGGAGCTGAACCCGTGATCACCAACGGATGCCAACGGGTCGATACCAACGACCAGTCCGCCTCCGCCGAGGAGGCTGGGTCCTGAGGCCGTCTCGGCTCCGGCGGACCGGTAACTCCCGTCGGCTGCCCCGATGCCGTCGCCAGCACCAGACTCGACGATCACCCTGTGCCCCTCCGCGACCAAGGTCTCAACGGCCTCTGGGGTGATGGCCACCCGGCGATCGCCGGACACCCGCTCGCCCAGCACTGTGATGCGCATGTCTCCTCCGGGGTCGGACAATTCCTTGACCAACGGCCGACGATGGTACTTCGTCGAGAGTTCGACTGGTCTCGGCTCAGTTCATGTCGCGGCTATCAGGTCAGAGAGTCGTAAGCGATGGCCTGGAACACGCTGCCAACTAGGGGTGCCTCAAATCCCAAAGGACTCAGGGCCGCTATGCGGCCTAAGGGCGAAAATGTCGCCCAGTCATGTCAAGAAAACCAGACGGCCCCCTGCTGGGCAGGGGGTTCTTTTGGAGCGGACGACGAGATTCGAACCCGCGACCCTCACCTTGGCAAGGTGATGCTCTACCAGCTGAGCTACGTCCGCGTCAGAACGGAACGATAGCGGTCATGGGTCAGTTTAACGCCTCCTGGGTCACCCCTCGGTCGCCGGTCGCAGGTCGATCCGCAGCGTCAGAACACCGTCGTCGAGGGTGGCCTCGGCGTCACCCACGATGCCGAAGTCCATTAGGTCGTCCTGGGCCTGGTCGATGAACCGCTGCCGCTCCTCGCCACCCACCGGTGGCAGCGTCCGGGTCCGCACGGCGGCCGCCCGTTCCCGGAATCGCTGCAGCATCGCCTCGACGTCCAACACGGGTTCACTCATCGGGCCACCTCCGCTAGCTCATCCTCGAGTTCCTTCCCGGTGGTCGGCGGGCGGGTACGCCACCAGAAGGCGGCGGTGCTCACAACGACGACGACACCAAGGATCCGCAGCATGACGACCACCCCGTCGACGCGTTCGCTGGCCGTCCTCCCTTCGTCGTCGACCTCCGGCGGCACCGTTTCGATCGTCGTGACCTGGGCATCCACCGGTGACACCAATGCCCCAAGCCACAGGCTGGCCAGGAACAACAGTGAAATGAGGCGACCGCGTCGGCGCGTCACAACCAGGCCTCTTCTCCGCATGCCCGAATCGTACTTCCAGCACCCCGTATCAATGGCTCACGGTCGGCGGCTCAGGCCTGGTGGTCTGGGCACCACCAACTGGTCCGACCACCGACCGTGTCCCGACGAAGCGGCCCGCCGTCTCGCGGACAAACTCCACCGGGTCGACGGTGTTCGAACAGGTCGCCGGTGTGGCTCCCACCACGACGGTCCATCTGGTCGAGTGTGCGGAGGACAACCCGGTGCAGACGGCGAACCTCGACTGCTTCCAGCCCGCCTGCGGCGCGTAGTGGCGAGAACCCGGCCCGCCACAAGACCTCGTCGACCAGCAGGTTCCCCAGGCCGGCCAACCTCCCCTGATCCAACAACCGCGCCTTGAGTGGCTGCCTCCCCTCGGCCAGGGCACTACGCAGCCCGATTAGGTCGAGGGTCCAGACGTCGGGGCCGAGCACCGACAGGTCGGGCTCCAGCTCTGCGCCACCCAACCGTCGAGGATCATCGATCCAGAGGCGGCCGCCACCACGGAACTGCAGGCCGAACCGTTCCCATACGGGATCGGACCGTCGCCCGCCCCATTCCAGACGTTCGATCGCCGCCTCGCCATCCACCAGCAACCGTCCGGTCATCCCGAACCGCAGTCCGAGGGTCGGACCGCCCGAATGCAACAGGAGTACCTTTCCGTGTCGGACCGTTCCAGTGATCCGACGGCCGGTCAGTGCATCGGCCACGCCCCGTGGCGTGACGCCCCCCTTGAGGAACCAGGCGTCCGGCGCCTCGACCATGGTGATGGTCCGCCCCACTACCCGCTCGGCGAGCCGGCGGTAGGCCTCGACCTCGAGGATCTCCGGCACGCTGGCGTCGGTGTGCGCTCAGTTGCCCGCTGCGTCTAACCCGCGGGCAAAATCGGCCATCAAGTCATCCACGTGTTCCAGACCGCATGACACCCGAACGGTCCCTTCCCCGATGCCCGACGCTTCGAGTTCCTCGGGGGTGAGCTTTACGTGCGTGGTGGTTGCTGAATGGCACACCAGGGTCTCCGGACCGCCCAACGAGGTGGCTTGGCGGGCAATGGAGGTGGCCTCCACGAACCGACGACCAGCGTCAACCCCCCCGGCGAGGTCAAAAGTGAGCTGGCTACCCATCGACCGCATCTGGCGCACGGCCAGGTCATGCTGGGGGTGGGACGCCAGTCCCGGGTGACGCACACCGAGCACCTTGCTGTGCCCCTCTAGGAAATCAGCGAGGACCAGTGACGTCTCGGACTGTTGACGGAGCCGGGCTCCGAGGGTCCGAACCCCTCGATGAGCGTTGTACGCGTCGTATGGCGAGGCGTTCGCTCCCTGGAGGACGGCGAACCCCCACAGCCACGAGATGAGGTCATCGGACCCGGCGACAACCCCGAGGGTGGCGTCGTTGCTCCCGGCGATGCCCTTGGTGGCCGAATGAAGTACCAGATCAACGCCGTGGTCCAACGGGCGTTGGCCCAGCGGCGTGGCGAACGTGGAATCCACCACGGTCAGGGCGTTGGCGATCGCCCCCAGGTCGTCGAGGTCGACGAGATCCAAACGGGGATTGGCCGGCGTCTCGGCAAAAACCAGCTTCGTTCTGCCGGGCACCACGGCCTCGGCGAACGCCCCGGGCATCGTCCCGTCCACGAACGTCACGTCGATCCCCATACGGGGACAGACGGTCTGCAGGAAGATTTGGGTACCGGCGTACCTCTGACGCTGGGCCACCACGTGGTCCCCTGATGAACAGACGCCCAGAACGACTGTGCTGAACGCCCCCATGCCCGAGGCAAAGGCCCGGGCGGACTCGGCGCCCTCCAACTCGGCGATCGTTGCCTCGAAGGCGTTGATGGTGGGGTTTCCGAATCGACTGTAGAAACGCTCGGGGGCGATAGCGGTCGCCAGGCGACGACCCTCGTCCACGGTGTAGAACTCGAAGGTTGACGTCGGGTACAGCACTGGCGCCAGCGACGCCTCGCCGTCGGCCCGCCCACCCAGCACAGCGGCCGTCTCGGGGTGCAGGGGTTCGCGGCTTCGACTTTCGGTCATGTGGACTCCACCTCCCTGAGGAAGACGTCGAGGTGGGAGCCGACCTCCCGCGTGGCCAGCAGGAACCCGTCGTGGCCGTCGGGACTCTGAATCACATGATGGTCGCAGCGCCCTCCGGCCCGACGGATGGCGTCACGGAGAACCGTCTGCTGGCTGGTCGGATACAGGGTGTCGGAACTGATGCTTAGGGTGAGCGCCGGCAGGTGGACGAGGCGGCCCACGGCGAGGTCCATGCCGCCACGATCACGGGCCAGGTCATGGAGGTCCATGACCCGGTTCAAGACGAGGTAACTGTTGGCATCGAAGCGCCGGACCAGCTTCTCGCCGTGGTAGTCAAGGTACGACTCGACCTGAAACCGATCCCACGGACCAAACAGTGCACGCGGGTCGACGAGATCCCGGGCAAACCGGTTGTCGAATACCTCATTGCTTCGATAGGTGATCTGGGCTACGGACCGGGCGATGGCCAGACCAGCGAACGGTCCGTCTCCAGGCTCGGCGTCGTAGTAGTCGCCGCCACGGAAACGGGGGTCGAGGGCCAGCACGGTACGACCTACTGCACTCCACGCCACCTGCTGAGCGCCGGCGGCCAGCGCCGTGGTGATCGGCGCAATGGACCGCACCCGGTGCGGATACATGACGCCCCACTCGAGGACCTGCATGCCACCCATCGAACCGCCCACCACCGCCAGCCACTGGTCGATGCCCAGGTGGTCCGCCACCGCGGCCTGACAGCGCACGATGTCGCGGGTGGTGACCGTGGGAAACGATGAGCCGTAGGGGCGACCGGTCGACGGATCTATCGAAGCCGGGCCGGTCGAACCCTGACAACCACCGAGAGAGTTCACGCACACCACGAAATGACGGTCGGTGTCGATCCCCCGACCCGGCCCAATCACGCCGTTCCACCAGCCCTCGGTGATGTGACCGTCACCCGACGCGCCATAGGCATGGCTATCGCCGGTCAGGGCATGGCAGATGAGGATGGCGTTGTCAGCCTCGGGCGACAGCTCTCCCCAGGTCTCGTAGGCCATCTCGATGTCGACCAGCGCCTCGCCGCTCTCTAGCGCCAGCGGACGCCCGCCACCCACCGAGGTGAACTGTCGTCCGCCCACCGCGTCACCTGGGCGCCACGCCCCGGTAACCGGAAGGTCGGCCGCATAGGACCGCGGATGGACGGGACCAATCGGGAGCTGGCCGACAGGCGCGTCGACCGACGCGCCAACGGCGGTTCCGTCGTTGCTCGTCAGTTCGTCCGTCATGCCGTCTGTCTCCATCGGGACATCCAACGCGCTCGGCGCCGACAGCGTGACCAGAGGGCCAGCCGGCGGACACTTCGTTGCCCCTTTCGAAGCCACATCCCCACCGTCCCCGGTGGGCGAGCACCTTGGGTGTCCGTCCCAGGTTGCCGGACCCGGTGAACCGGGCCTCTCGTGATGTCGTTTCCCCAGTGTAGGGGGGCCGACGCGTGGGGACGCCCCTCTGTACCCCTTTGTCCTCCGGCGTCCAGAGAACGCTCAGAGGCGTGCCGGGTGACGAGACCACCACCAATCGACGAGAGCGTCCACCTCGTCACCGGCCACCACCCCATAGGCCTCTGCCATGATTCGACCGAAGGTCCGCCAGGCACCGGCGTCAGTCGACAAATCGGACGAGGTGTGCAAGTCGTATGCCAGCGCCGCCCCCTGAGTCCAGGTCGCTGTATCCAAGGGCAGCGGCAGGTCTGCCACTTGACTGGCCGAAAGCCGGAGCCGAGCCGACGACCGGGCCGCCCCTAGGGATCGCCGCATCGCCAAAGCGGTGATCGGCGGCGCGGACAGTGCGGCGGCCAGCCTCCACAAGGTCTCTAGGTCGGCAGGGTCGTTCGGTTCCACGACCACCAGCGGAGTGACGGGTACAAGACTCCCCACTGGATCAGCCACCACCTCGACCACCGAAGTCTGGGAGGCCACCAGAAGCTTGGGTCGCTGCCGGTCGGCAAACCACTGCCCCACCTCGGGCTGGACGGTTGCAACCGCGGCGAGGTCGACCACCGGGGCCCGCCAGCGTCGGCCATCAAAGCGGCAGGGCTGCTGGGCCCAACGGAGGCACAGCGGATCCACTAATGCCGTGGTGACCATCGGTGGGCGGGAGTCATCGGGACCAGTCCGTTCGGCCACCCCTGCGACCAGCCCGTAGAAGTGCTGGCGGAACCCGGCGGTTACACCGGCCAGATCACCTACACGACCGGATGCTGGGCCGTGGTCCGATGTCAGGATCTGGGGGATTCCCAGCACCTCGGCCACCACCGTGCCCCATGTCTCCCCGACCTCGGGGGGAAGGGCCGTCCCGCTTCGGACCACCTCCCGATCCACTAGGACCTGTACTGCACCGCGCCGACCACTAGGCGTTCGCCGGACCACCGGGGCGCAGACCTCGACGTGGCCGGCAAACACCCCGGACTGGTCCCACCACAGGCCGATCAAGCTGGCCTCGGTCACCAGCAGGTCCCGGATTGGACCGGCATCTCGGGCTGCAAGCACCGACTGGGGTTGGACGAGCACCATCCGGCCATCGTCGGCCAACAGGTCGAGCCCGGCGGCCAGGAACAGCCACGCCATGTCGGTGTATGCAGCGACTAAGCCCGGGTACCTCGACCGGAGGGCTTCCCTATCGGCGGCCGATGCCGTCGTCGCCGCTCGGAGTTGTCCGAGGAACGGCGGGTTCCCGACCACAGCTTCGAACCCCGCAGCCGGCCCATCTGGCCAGATGGCAATCCCGGCACGGAGTGGATCACCGACCACCACACCGGCCACCTCGGACGGCTCTATGCCGGCCCACGAGGCCAGGAGCTGTCGGCAGGCCTCCACCGACGCCGGGTCGATGTCGGCCCCGAATAGGTGTCGGCGGGCCACGGTCGCTGGATCAGCGACTCCCCAGTCCACCATGCAGCGACCGGCGGCCAGTAGGAAAGCCCCGGCTCCGCAAGCCGGGTCAACCACCGTGGTGGCCGTGCCGTGGTCCGTGGACTCGACGGCCAGCGCTGTCAGGCGCGCCGCAACGTCGGGTGGCGTGAAAAAGACCCCGCGTGCCCGACGGTCGTCGACCCGCTGCAGGTCGGCCGCCAGGGTGGCGGCCAGGTCGTCGACCTCCAGCGAGGTCAGGCAGCCTCGGCGGCCGGGTCCCACGCCATCAGGTCATCGAGCCGGGCGTCGTTGGAGTACACCTCGACGATGGGTTGCTTCAATCCGAGGCGACGGAGCAACTTGCGCACTTCGAGTTCCTCGTTCCAGAGCACCATGCTGACCACTACGCCGGACTCACCGGCCCGAGCCGTCCGACCCGATCGGTGGACGTAGGTCTTGGCATCCGATGGTGGGTCGTAGTGGATCACCACGTCGACGTCGTCCACGTGAATGCCGCGGGCGGCCACGTCGGTGGCCACGAGGCACCTGATCTTCCCGGCGGTGAAGTCGGCCAGCGCTTTCTCTCGCTGGGCCTGGCGCAGGTCGCCATGGATGGCGGCCGCCTTGACGCCCTCGTCGACCAGCTTCCCGGCCAACTTGTCGGCTCCCCACTTAGTGCGGGAGAACACGATGGTCCTGTTGGAGGAGTCGATGATCCGCGCCGCAACCCGGACTCGGTCCATCTCGTGGACGGCCAGGAAGCGATGCTCCATCTCGGCCACCGTGATCTCACGGGATTCCACTTCGTGGGTTACCGGATCGCTCTGGTACCGGCTGATCAGGGCCCCGACCATCCCATCCAAAGTGGCCGAGAACAGCAGGGTCTGGTGTTCCTTTTCGGTCCTACGCAGGATCCACTCGACCTGGGGCATGAAGCCCATGTCTGCCATACGGTCGGCTTCGTCAATGACCACTCCGACCAGGTCGGCTACCGAGAGTTCCTCCTGCTGGATGAGGTCAATCATGCGTCCCGGGGTAGCGACCACGAAGTCGACCCCCTTGCCGAGCGCGGCGATCTGCTTCTCGATCGGGGTGCCGCCGTAGATGGCCTCGATCCGCAATCCACGGACCTCGGCCAGCGGTTCAAGCTCGCGACAGACCTGTACTGCCAACTCTCGGGTGGGCACGAGGGCTAGGGCAGTAGGCCTCTTCGGAATCCCCCGAGACAGTCGCTGGATCAGCGGAATGCCAAAGGCCAGTGTCTTACCCGAACCGGTCTTTGCCTTGCCACACACGTCGCGGCCGGCCAAGCCGTCAGGGATGGTGAGCGCCTGGATGTCGAACGGGGTCGTGATGCCCCGCTCGGAGAGGGCATCGACCAGATCCTGGTCGATGCCCAGATCGGCGAACTGGGTCGTCGTCATTTATTCCTGTGCTTCCCGGCAACCATGCTGCCGTGTCGTCACCCGCGCCTCAGCGGGTCCGCCACCGCTCTTCCCGGGTGACGAGGCCGTCGAGGGTCGGCGTACAAGCGGCCGACGAACCCGAACGGGTACGGCCATCCTACCTGTGCGGACGCTCGACGCCGGGGGTTAGACAGGGCGTACCCGACCGTCTCGGACGTCCACGCCCTCGGCGGCCAGCAAGCGGGCCTGAGCCGCCTCGTTGCCGGGAACCAGCCGGCCGGTCGAGGTGACAACACGCCACCAATGGTGGCCACCGTGGTGACGGAGGAACCGACCAACGGCCCGGTGCGCACCCGGATGGCCGGCTTCCGCGGCCACCTCTCCGTAGGAAACCACCTCACCGGGCTGGAGGGCGTCCAGCACGGCGGCCACATCGGCCTCAAACGGGGTCACGGGTTCTGGCTGACCAGGCGGTGTCAGTGCCGCTGGCTGTCGACACCATGGATGTGCCCGTCCAATGGAACCACGCGGACGAGATCGACAGGTCGTTCGAATCCCCTAACCATCTGGCTATCCAGTGGCCGTTCCTCGACGTTGGCCATCAGCGGGGTGACCGTCCCCTTCTCAGCCAGGACCTGGTGGGGTTCGGCCATTTCACACAATCGAGAAGCAAGGATGACCGCCGGGCCGACATGGTCGTCCCCGTCGATCAGCATGACCCGGCCCCGGGCGATACCAGCCCGCATCGCCAGGGGTGACCCCGCTTCATCGATCAGACACTCGATGTCGACCACGGCCTCGACCAGATCCTCGGGCTCGACACCCACCATCATTACGCCGTCGCCTAGCCACTTGGCTAGGCGCACCCCCCTCTCAGCGGCCACCTGTCGCACGGCGGCACGGAATCCGGCGACCACGTCGTAGGCATCCGCGTCACCGTTCTGGTCGGTGAACGCGGTGAACCCGCATAGGTCGAGGAAGGCGAACGTACGGTCTACCCGCTTGACGGTCCGACGGGGCAAGGCCTCAGACACCGCCCACCACCTCCGTCATCGCGTCGCGGGGACGGATCCTCCCCCGCCATGCCACCGTGCCACCCACCAGGATGGCCACCAACGCCATCCACACGTTGACCCGCACGCCGGCCACCAGCGAGGCGACGTCGCTGCGGAGCGCCTCCACCCAGAGTCGCCCCAGGCCGTAGCCGAACACCCACAAGCCGGTCACGTATCCCGGTCGGAGCACGCCGCGGCGTTCAATCCTGATCAGGATCACGGAGAGAGCCACGTTCCAGAG
>JASLKB010000200.1 GCA_030747775.1 Acidimicrobiales bacterium
ATGGGACTCCTGATTCTCTGGGTTGCTGGGCTGGTCGGCTCCCGTCGGGAACGCGTGTCGACAATCTAGACCGGATGGCCCGGCAATCGGGTCTCCGGTTGGTGTCGTCTACCGCTAGGACTACCCGGCGTCGTCTTCGCCGTAGCGGGGGATGTCGGGACCGATATGGGCGGCGAAGAGGTCCAACACCTCGCCGGGTTCGGCATGGCGGCCCGTCTCAGTCTTGGAGTAGATGATCGTGTCGTCGACGACCACGTCAAAAACAGCGTTATCACCGGTTACCAGGACCAACTCGTCGATGACGTTCTGGTAGGTGGCTAGGAGGTCTCCCGCCGCGCCCACGGCGCGGCCTGAATAATCTCAGGGGACGCAATAGGTGATCCTGATGCAATGGTTCACCGGCTAACTCCTTGTAGCTGGATCATGAAACGACCCTAGGCGCGACCCGGTGGGCTAGTAGAAGCCCCGGCTACCAGCAGTGCGCCGGGACGGACGCTGAATGTGGTGGGGAGCACACCGAACGGCTCCCCGTCGGCCCGGATCGTAGGATCACCGTCGAGTACCTCCGCCGAGAGTTCGGCCGCCCGCAGCACAGTGACCTCCGGATGGTCGAGATGCTTGCCGGGCCGGACCTTCGGAAAGGCTCGCAGCAGGGCCAGTCGCCCTACGTCACCCACCAAGCACACGTCCAAGAGGCCGTCATCGGGCCGTGCGTCCGGACAGATCCGCATGCCACCGCCGAACAGGCCGAGGTTTGCCACCACCACCACCGCAGCGCGTTGTTCCAGAATGCGACCCGGCCCTGGTCCACCGTCCGGACCGCCAGTGAGGACCAGCCGGAACAAGCTTGGACGCATTCGAGGGATGGCCCCCAGCGTGGCCAACGTGTACCTCGACGGACCGCGTGGCCATGACATGGCTTCGGCCCGGACGTTGACCAGAGCCGGGAACCCGGCGATGCAACTGGTGAGGGCATGGCGGCCGGCCAGGGTCGGATCCGGGGAATGGTCGTGGTCTTGGCGTATCAGCAGGTCCACTGGCACTGGATCGGCCAGTGCCCTGTCCGTCTGGTCGTCGAGGTCGCCGCCGGCGAGACCGAGGGCTGTCGCAGCGTCGTTACCGGTACCGGCAGCCACGACTCCGACCACTGTCGATGAACCGGCCGCTGCGCCGGCCGCCATGTGCATGATTCCGTCGCCTCCCACGACAACCAGTCGAGAGATACCGGCTTTGACGGCGCGCTGGACGGCGCCCCGAGCCTCATCGGCCGACGATGTATCCAACACCAGTGGCTCGACGCCTCGGTAGCGGAGTCGGGCGAGCACCCGAGACACGTCGGCAGCGGCACGGCCTCGTCGGGCCGCGGGGTTGGCCAGCAAGGCAACCTGAGCCGACTTTCTGGGCAAGGGTGGACGCTTATCGGCAGCAGGGCGGTCAGGAGGCGGTTGGCCCATCGCCCCATCATCACCCATGGATAGCCTCACGACCATGGGTAAACCCTGGATCTCGGACCTCAAGCAGCCCCTGGTCGCCATGGTCGCCCTGAGCTTGACGGCCTCGGCTTGCGGGGGAGGTGGTGGTGGAACTGTCGAGCCCGTCAAGGATGGTGTTCTCCAGGTGGTGGCCGACGACACCCAGGACTTCGATGCAGACGCGTACCGGGCCGCTGCGGGTGACATCGCAATCAAGTACGTACTCTCCGGGT
>JASLKB010000201.1 GCA_030747775.1 Acidimicrobiales bacterium
AACCGGGAGTTCGCCCAGATCGCCGGCCGGGCCGGCCGGCGCGGCTTCGATGATGAGGGTCACGTGTGGGTCCAGGCGCCAGCCCACTGGATCGAAAACCGACGGTTCGAGGCCAAGGTGGCCGCCGACCCAGGCAAGAAGAAGAAGCTGGTGAAGAAGAAGCCGCCCGAGCGAGGCTACGCCCACTGGAACGAGGAGTCGTTCCAGAAGCTGATGGACGGAGCTCCTGAGCCGTTGACGTCCAGCTTCGACGTGACCCACCAGATGGTGCTCAACTTGTTGTCCCGGCCAGGCGACGGTCGACTCGACTTGAAACGCCTACTACTGCACAACCACGAACCGCGGGACAGACAGCGCCAGCACGTGCGGCGGGCGATCGGCATCTACCGGTCGCTGCGGGAGGCCGGGGTGGTCGTCGAGTTGGACGAGCCTGACAGCGACGGACGTCACGTGTCGGTTGGCGTGGACCTCCAGGACCGCTTCGCCCTCCATCAACCCCTGTCGCTGTTTGCCTTGGAGGTCATCCCCGAACTGATCAACCGCCCCGAACCCGAGCCCAATGAAGCTTTCCGCGACGGCGCCCAGACGACCCAGCAGACCGAACCTGAAGCAGCGGCCCGTGAGCATGCCTTGGACGTGCTGTCGGTCGTGGAGTCAGTACTGGAGAACCCGGGCGTCATCATCGCCGCCCAGATCAACCAGTTGAAGAGCGACCTGGTGGCCAGACTGAAGATGGAGGGGGTGGAGTACGAAGAACGCATGGAACGCCTCGCCGAGGTAGAGCAACCCCGTCCGCTTAAGGAGTTCCTATTCGGGACATTCGACGTATTCCGAAGCCACCACCCTTGGGTGGGGACCGAGAACGTGAAGCCCAAGGCGGTGGCCCGCGAGCTCTACGAGACGGGCTTCGACTTCCGCCAGTACATCGAGCACCATGGCCTGAAGCGCTCCGAGGGCACCGTCCTTCGCTACCTCAGTGAGGCCTACAAGGCTCTCGCTCAGACCGTGCCTGAGGACCACCGGACCGAGGAGGTTCGGGACCTCGAGGAGTGGTTGGGAGAAACGGTCCGCCAGATCGACTCCAGCCTCATCGACGAGTGGGAAAAGCTCCGGAACCCCGAGGAGGAACCCGCCGTCACCGACGACCCGGCCGGCCTCGATCGGCCCGACGTGACCCACAACGCCCGGGCCTTCCGGATCATGGTCCGCAACGAGGTCTTCCGGTGGGTACAACTTCTGTCACGACGACGGCTCGACGACCACGAGGCCCTCGCCGAGGTCCCGACCGTCGACGACACCCGGCGGACCGTCGACGACGTCACTTCGGCCATCGCTCCGTACTGGGAAGAACATTCGGTGCTTCCTACCGACAGCTATGCCCGGGGTGGCGCCTTCTTCGTGCTCGACGACTCCGGCGGGATCGGCATCGCCCGGTGGCCGGTCGTCCAGACCATCGCCGACCCCGAAGGACACCACGAGTGGGTGCTCGAGGGTCAGGTCGACGTGGAGGCCAGTCGCGAG
>JASLKB010000202.1 GCA_030747775.1 Acidimicrobiales bacterium
TGGAGCGCCCTGCTGCGGGCCCGGGCCATCGAGAACCAGGCGTACGTGGTGGGCGTGAACCGGGTGGGCGAGGGCGGCGACCTGACCTACTCGGGTGACACGGTGATCGTGGATCCGTCGGGTGAGGTGGTCGCCGCTGGCACCGACCACGCCGAGTGCGTGGTGATAGCCGACGTGGACCCGGCCCGGGTGGCTGAGGTGCGCGACGCCTTCCGCTTCTTGCCCGACCGGCGGGGTTGATGGCGGGGTTGACGGCGGCCACACCCGCCGTCCTGGAACGGGCCCGTCGGCTGGTGGAGCCGTCCCTGGTCGCGGCGGTGGACCGTTTGTGTGACGAACTACGCCTGTCGGCCCGCTATCACTTCGGTTGGGTGGAGGCCGACGGGTCGTCGTCGACGGCCGGTTCGGGCAAGGGCCTCCGTCCGGCGTTGGCCGTGCTATCGGCCGAGGCGGTTGGGGTGGATGCCTCTACGGCCATCCCAGGGGCGGTTGCTGTGCAACTGGTTCACGACTTCTCACTGGTTCACGACGACATCATCGACGGCGACGTGGAGCGCCGACACCGTCCGACGGTGTGGGCCGTCTTCGGGGTGGACGACGCGGTCATCACCGGGGACGCCCTCCACAACCTGGCCTTCCAGGTGTTGCTTGAGGCCCCGGACCCGTTACCTACGGAGGAGCGGGTCCGGGCCACGACCCGGTTGGTGGCGGCCACCACGGCAATGATCGCCGGCCAGGCCGCCGACATGGCCTTCGACGACCAGCCCGAGGTGGATCTGGCGGCCTGTCTGGCCATGGAGGCCGACAAGACCGGAGCGCTGCTGGGCTATTCGGCGTCGGTGGGGGCGGTGCTGGCCGGGGCGCCTGACGACCAGGTGGATGCACTCGAGGCCTTCGGACGGGAATTGGGTCTGGCCTTCCAAGCCGTGGACGACGTGCTGGGCATTTGGGGTGACCCTGCGGTGACCGGCAAGGCGACCGGTAACGATCTGCGGGAGCGTAAGAAGTCGATGCCGGTGGCCATGGTGCTGTCAGCCGGGGATGCGGCGGCCGATGAGCTGCGGGCCATCTACGACGTCGACGGCGACTTGACCGATGAACATGTGGTTCGCGCTACCTCGATCATCGAGACGGCCGGCGGTCGGGACGGCACGGTGACCGAGGCCCGTCGACGCCTGGACGCGGCACTAGCCGCCCTCGATGACGTCGGCCTGGCGGCTGGTGCGGTCGAGGAGTTGACCGGCCTAGCCCGGTTCGTAGCCGAACGCGACTTCTGATCCGCTGTCCGACGGGGCCCGTCGGAACGTACCTCAGAGGCGGCGGATCGCCCCCAAGCGGACCACGGCCCGTCCAGCCTCGCGACTGGCCTCCACGTCGACCTGACCCTCGAGCACCCACTCGTGGTGTCCCTCGGGGTCAGCGATGGTCTGGACGACCGGCCACCGGGCGATGCCGATCCCACCGGAGTCGTCGAG
>JASLKB010000203.1 GCA_030747775.1 Acidimicrobiales bacterium
CCTAACGAAGTTATACATGCCTAACAACTATGTTGTTGTACGCGCAAGAGACGAGGTGTCTCTGATACGGATGTGTGACAGGCATAGAATGGAAATGCCGTAGAGGCTTTGAAACTTAGTTTGGCTACCAGAATGGCTACCAAAAACCAGAACAACACTAAAAAACTGGTGGGCCGTGAGGGATTTGAACCCCCGACCCCCTGCGCGTCATGCAGGTGCTCTAGCCAACTGAGCTAACGGCCCCGAATGTCAAATGGTAGCAGTGGGCTTTTAAGAGGGCACCTGTTCGCGTCGTCGTGATCCCCATTCAAGAAAAGATGCCACGATTAGAGCTCCTCCACCGACGATAATAATTGGCAAACCAACCCCTATTGAATAGCTGTAACCACTTGTTGGTTCCATGTTTTCAACATCAAAAATTTTGACTATCGCTAGCACTACATGACTTGCGCCGGCGGTAAACAAACAAAGTGTAGTTATGTGACTTTTCACTCCCGACAAGATCGCTCCTGCTGCTAATGCTGCGGCAAGTCCGCTAAATAAGACGATGAGCGCGTCAATGGGTTGATCCCACCCTATTTCTCGAATCACGAACTCTCCACGCAGTTCTGTCCAGGGAAGAAATGTTCCAATTATTGAGAGAATCGCTGCGAAAGAAACTAGTGCGACAATCCCCCAGCCGATCTTTGCTCTTTCTGGGCGAGGCGGCTGTTCAGGTTCTGGCGGTCCTGGAATTTCATCTCCAGGATGAACTGCTTTAATTCCCAGAGGAGGCGTGTGTGGGAATCCAGGTCCGTCTGTTTCTTCTTCAGCCGGATTCTCAGTGGAATCGCTCACAGTTTGTCCTTTCTGGTCAACTCTGTTTTGACTATATATCATGATTTAGTTTTGGAGCACCGGGCGGGATTTGAACCCGCGACTTTACGGCTTTGCAGGCCGTTCCCTTGGTCCACTCGGGCACCGATGCATGCATCTCATCAGGTAATGAGACATGTTCATCGTATCGGGGTAAATCAAACGTCTCCATTACTTTCCAAATATCACTAAATAGACCTATGATCCGTTTATGACAGATGAAAATTATGAACCAAGTACTTGGGGCTGGGTAGCCGACCATGTTGAACGCTACTTAGCTCCCGACGGAGAAGGCTTTGACATGCAAGGTGCTCCTTGCATCCTTCTCACCACAACCGGGCGCCGTACTGGCAAAACCCGTATTAGTCCCCTAATTAAGGTCCATGATGGCAGCAACTATCTCCTTGTGGCTTCAAAAGGCGGGGCGCCAAACAATCCGCTTTGGTACGACAACCTGATTGCCGACCCGAACATCGTTGTTCAAGATGAGTCGGA
>JASLKB010000204.1 GCA_030747775.1 Acidimicrobiales bacterium
GCTCCAGCCCGTCCGCTAGGTCTAATGGACATGGGTGGCAGCGACTGGCCTACCTACATCTCGGCGATGCTGGACGAGATCCCGTTCACCCCACTTTTCAACGTGACCGGTGGGCCAGCGGCCTCGGTCCCGTTGGGTCGGTGCTCTAGTGGCCTGCCGGTAGGTGTGCAGATCGGAGCGGCGTTCGGCAACGAGGCCACCGTGTTGCGTCTCGCCCGGGGGTTCGAGGAGGCAGCGCCGTGGCACGACCGGATCTGATTCGACCACCAGTCGTCCTCTACTTGGCGTTCTCTGAGGTGGCGTCTGGGGGGAGTCCAGCAGGCGTGGCGGTCGACGCCTCGGAGCTAGATACAGAGACGATGCAGCAGATGGCCGCCGAGGTTGGCGCTCCGGCCACCTGCTTCGTCACCGGGTTCGCCGACGGGATCATCGATGTCCGGTTCTTCTCGACGATGACCGAATACGGAATGTGCGGGCATGGCACGGTTGGACTGGTGACATCACTTGTGGAACAGGAGGTGGTGGTACCCGGTGCCGATGGTCGAGTCAATCTGGTCGTCCGATCGACTGGAGGCACTGTCGAGGTGGAGGTGCGCTGCAGGCAGGATGGTCGGCCTGAGATCTGGATGGACCTCGCGCCGGCATCCTTCAAGCCCGGCGGCGTCCATCCCGCAGAGGTGGCGGCGCGACTAGGAGTCGCCATTGACAGCCTTGACAGTTCCCTACCGATAGAGCGGACGGTTTCTGACTTCACCCACCTGATAGTTCCGTTCCGGGACCTGTCGGCCATGGCAGCGGTAGCACCAGACTTCGACGGTCTCGCTGGGTGGTGTCGCCGGATCGGCGTCGACACGGTCGCTCTGGTTGTCACCGACGTGGCCGACGACGACCACGACTACCGGTGTCGGGACCTATGCCCAGCAGTGGGAACCGATGAGGCAGCGGCCACCGGGACGACCAACCGCGCCTTGGCCTGTTGGCTAGTTCACCAGAAGCTGCTTGGTGTGGGAGTCGACGGGCACCACGTGCTGGTGGCAGCTCAAGGCATCGAGATGGGTCGCCCTTCGGCTGTCTGCTCCGAGGTCGAGGTGGTCAGTGGGCGGGTAGACCGGGTCCGGGTCGGCGGTGTGGCCACCCGCATTGATTTCTGACCCCGGTCAGTTGGTGAGGACGTCGAACACCGTGCCGAGGCCTCCCTTGCCGTCCATCCGGTAGAACTCGGCGTAGCCGCAGGCTGTGCAGGCCATGAAGCCGAACTTCTGGTTCTGTAGGTTCAGGAACCGGCTGAAACCCGATCCGGTGGTGCGGATCTCGCCCTTCT
>JASLKB010000205.1 GCA_030747775.1 Acidimicrobiales bacterium
CGGCAGCCAAGTGCTCAGCGCTCCGGCTGGCCAGCACCAGCGATGCCCCGAGTCGGGCGAACTCGACCGCTATGGCCAGACCCAGGCCAGTGCCACCACCGGTCACCAACACTGACTCCCCGTCGAAGGTCCCCTTTGGAAGAGCAGAGGCTCCGAGAGGTGGTGGAGCGGGAAGGCCCGTCGGTCCCGGAGATCCCATCCTCAACTCCCCCGGTACCGGGGCTCGCGGTCTTCGGCTCGGGCTGCACGGAACTCAGCAAAGTCGTCGCTGCGGTTTAGAAACGTCTGGTAGATCAGTTCGTCCGCCATGGATGCCTGCTGAGCCGGTCGAGCCAGGTGGCCCATGACCCGACGGGCCAGCTTCACCGCTGCAGCGGGCGCGTCGATGATCCGCTCGGCCATCTCATAAGCGGTGGCGTCGAGAGCATCAGGCTCGACCACCCGCGAGACGATCCCGTGGTGCAGGGCCTCCTCAGCGTTTAGACGCCGCCCGGTGAGGACCATGTCCGACACCAGGCCATGACCGCACATCTCGTACAACACACCCATGCCTCCCGTATCGGGGATCACGCCATGGGCAAGTTCGGGGAGCATGAAACGGGCGTCGGAGGCTGCGATTCGAATATCACAGAGCAGCGCGCGTTGGAACGATCCCCCGATAGCCCACCCTTTGATCGCCACGATCACCGGAGCGTCGATCTCCCAGAGTTGCTGAATGCCCCGGTGACCCCGAACCATGAGTTCGTGGTGGGTGAGGTCGGTGTGATTGACACCGATGGCCGAGACATCACGACCAGAAGACCATGAAGGTCCCTCGCCGCGCCAGACCACAGCCCGCACGTCGGGACGATCCCGGAGTTCACCCAGAATCTCGAACAAGCGAACGTCCATCTCATCATCGAATGCATTGTGCTTTTCGACGTTGTCGTTGGTGATGGTGGCAATCGCCCCGTCGACCTCTAGCCGGACCCGGTCGGTCACCCCAAAGCCTCCTGATTCGAGTATTGCTTCCTACGAAGCCATCGATATGACCCTAGGTGGGACTTGATTCTGGGTTCTCCTTGACCACCTCAGAATAACCGTTATTATCAGGCGCGTGTCTGAACCGCACCAAACGAACGAACTAACTCACCGTCTCCTTCACGCAGCGGCTGAGGTGTTTGCCGAGAAAGGCTACGAAAAGGCCGGTGTAGCTGAGATTGCCCGCCGTGCAGGTGTCACCACGGGTGCTATCTACAACCGCTTCGGCGGCAAGGCCGAACTTCTGCTGGAAGCCGTCGACCACCACGTCCCTAGATCGT
>JASLKB010000206.1 GCA_030747775.1 Acidimicrobiales bacterium
CTTGAGGGCGTCGCGCATGAGCGCCATCAACGCGCCGGTGACGCCCAAGTCGTCGCACGTCACCGGACCGCCCGCGCGATCGGGACCGACGACCATGTTACCGAGTCGTTGCTCCATGTCCGCGAGGGACGTGGTCATGGCGAGAACGGCCATGATTTCGGACGCGACGGTGATGTCGAAACCAGTCTTGCGCGTCCTGCCCTTTTCCGTCGGAGATTCGCCGACGGTGATTTCGCGCAAGAAGCGATCGTTCATGTCGACGACCCGTCTCCACGTGATGCGATCGGGATCAATGTCCAAGCGCACAAACTTCGATCGTTCCTCTTCCGTCAAATCGTCCGGATTCGTCTTGTCGATGCCGAGCTTCTTCAAGCGCTTGAACATGATGGCGGAGAATTCGCGAGAGCCATCCTTTTTTTGCGGCATTAAACGCCTCCACAGCGCCTCGTCGCTCTGCGTCGACTCGTGAAACACGCGCGCGTCGATCGCCGCCGCGAGCAAGTTATTCGCCACACCGATGGCGTGAATGTCCCCGGTCAGGTGCAAGTTCATCTCCTCCATCGGAATCACCTGCGAATACCCTCCGCCCGCGGCGCCGCCCTTGATGCCGAACGTCGGCCCCATGGACGGCTGTCGAATGCACGCCACCGCCCGCGCGTTCGCGTGCGCTTGCATCGCTTGCACCAACCCAATAGTCGTCGTAGACTTCCCCTCACCCAACGGCGTCGGCGTGATCCCGGCCGTGACGACGTAATACCCGCGTTCGACGTCGACGCCGCGCGTCTTCCCGGCGGCCTCGCCGCCCCTCGCGACCCCCAACGTCGTCGACAATTTCTCCGAAACCTTCGCCTTGTACCGTCCATACATCTCGTACTCCTCCTCCCTCAGACCACACATTTTCTCCGCCACCTCCTTGATGGGCAACGCGCGCGCCGCGGACGCGATCGCGATATCGCTCGGCGTCGGCGAGACGACCTCCGTCAATCGCCGCGCGCCGAAATCAAACGCCGCGGGCATCGTCTCCGATGTTTCCTCCGTGTTCTCTCTCGTCGTGATCGAC
>JASLKB010000207.1 GCA_030747775.1 Acidimicrobiales bacterium
CCGTTGTTGGTCAGCACCCCACCGATCCAAAAGAGCCTGTAGTTGCGGTAGGCCAGGGCCGGATAGCGGCGGCCGGGCGCAATCGGACCACCGGTAGACATGTCGGCGACCCTATGGGCGACCCTTACAGTGCCTGTCAGCGGGCACCTCTGAGACCGCCCGCCCGCGCGAGACTCCCCGTCCATGAGCGTGCTGCAAATCGAACGACGTGACCGAGTGGCCATCCTCACCTTCGACGACCCTGATCGTCGGAATGTGATTAGCAACGAAATGAACGACGAACTCCTGGCTGCTTTCGATGAACTAGAAAGCGACGAAGGGGTGGGTGCCGTCGTTCTCATCGGAGCTGGGCGGGCGTTCTGCGCCGGCGCCGTACTAGACGACCTGCTAGATGCCGGGAGGGGAGACGCCGACGGAACACTGCCCGACATCTACCGAGGCTTCCTCCGGGTAGCCCACACCCCGTTGCCCACGGTGGCTGCCGTCAATGGTGCGGCAGTGGGCGCCGGCATGAACATGGTCTTGGCCTGCGATCTGGTAATCGCTGGACGGTCAGCCCGCTTCGACTCCCGGTTCCTGACCATCGGCATCCATCCCGGCGGTGGCCACACTTGGCGACTCCGCAACATCACCGACCTCCAGACAGCCAAGGCAATGGTGTTGTTCGGCCAGGTCATCGACGGGGAACAGGCCGCCCGTCGCGGTGTGGCTTGGGACTGTGTCGATGACGACGTCCTGCTGGACCAAGCCGTGGAGTACGCGGAGAGGGCCGCTGGCTATCCACGAGAACTCGTGACAGTGACAAAGAAGACCCTGCACGACACCGCCGCGGTGACCGAGTCGATCCCCTCGGTGCAGTTGGAGATCGAGCCGCAGGTCTGGTCTATGCGCCAGCCTGCTTTCACCGAGATGGTGGCCGACCTAAAGGCTCAGATAGCCGACAAGGGCTGACCCGGCCTGGGTCAGGCTCCCGACACCCGACCCTCGAGCCATCCGGTGACCAACTCGGCTCGCCGGAA
>JASLKB010000208.1:0-655 GCA_030747775.1 Acidimicrobiales bacterium
TAACCGCCGTCGACAGCTGGCCGAAGAAGCTCGACCGACGCCCTCGTCGGAAGGTCGGCCGACGTGATTCTGGACGCGTCAGGGCCCTCTGATACCCAGCCTGAGATCACCCGTAACCAGATGTTCTGGCCGGCTGCCGCCAGCTTTGACGGCGACTACCTGTGGGTCGGTGAGCGGAAGCTTTGGGTCGCTTAGTCCGCTTCAATCCCACCGGGTAGCCACCAGACGGAAACTTCCGATTTGTTATGCAAACCTGTATTGATGAAGAGGTTCGTCGGGATCATCGTTGCTGGAGGTCTTCTGGCTGGGTGCGGAGGGGCGACGACCGACACGGCGTTGTCATCTGAGTCCTCGGTGACACCAACCGCCACCGCGACACCAACCACCACCGCGACACCAACCACCACCGCGGCACCAACCACCACCGCGGCACCAACCACCACCGCGGCACCAACCACCACCGCGGCACCAACCTGGACGTCTGATTCGACCTGGGACATGTGCCTCGTGACCGCCCCCGCCGACCGCAGGTACGAGTGGCTCAACCACGAAACCTGGATATCCCTCGAGCGGCAACGCCGGGAAATCCAGAGGTCCCTCATGCCGGAAGGAGGTGGCGCCACCACCGCATCCACCGCTTCTCGGGAAGCGGGCG
>JASLKB010000208.1:665-1002 GCA_030747775.1 Acidimicrobiales bacterium
CCGACGCGCGCTGTGACCTCATCGTCACCATCGGAGCCGAAATGGGCGAAGCGACGACAGCTAGCGCCCGTCGGCATCCCGATGTCGACTTCATCGGCATCGACCAGCACCACGGCGAGGTACTCCCGAATCTGGCCGGGCTGGTCTTCCCCGAGGATCGTGCAGGGTTCCTCGTCGGAGTACTCGCCGCGTCGGCGACCGTGTCCGAGATCGTCGCCGTGGTGTTGGATTCGAGCACCGATCCCTCGTCGGTCGCCTACGGCACCGGCTTCACCAACGGGGTTGCCCACGTTGACCCCGACGTCGAGGTCCTCTCGATCGTCCACCCGGACGAAAG
>JASLKB010000209.1 GCA_030747775.1 Acidimicrobiales bacterium
GTACTCGACTGTCGGGCAGCCGCCGCACCGTGGTGCCTGACGGGGCGGCCGGGATGACCCCCCATGTCCGGTGTCCACCGATCAACGCCGATTCCTGATCGGTCAGCGGTCGGGTCATCGACCCCCAGGTAACTACCGGGATGAGGTGGTGGCGGTAAAAGCCGAATCCGGCCAGATAGCCGTTGTTGGCCAGTAGTAGTGATGGCGTAAGGACGCGGCCTTCGTCAGTCCACAGGTCGTGGGGCGGACCGGCATCCAGCCATGTCACCGGCGTTTCCTCGTGGACCACCACGTTGGGAGGGAGATTGGCGGCCAGGCCACGACACAGGGCAGCAGGCTGCATAAGCACGGTACCTGGGGTGTGTAGGCCACGGCTGTAGTAGTCGATGCCCAGACGGTCGACCATGGCGTCGGCGTCCAGCACCTCGTAGGGCTCGTTAATGCGGTCCAGCGTGGTGGCAAAGTGTTTCAGGTCGGCCACGCCCCGCTCCGTGCACGCTGCATGGGTCTTCCCGGCCCACGTCCAGTCACAGTCGATGTCGTGAGCGGTGACCGCTTCGTCCAGATAGGCCAGCCCGGCTCGGTTCAGGGCGATCTGTTGTTGTTCGAACTCGACGGACTCTGCGAAACCCTCGGACCGAATGTTGTGGGCGTGGTCGATTCCGAAGCCCGACGAACGACCTGCCGCGTTGTTGCCGATGCGTCCAGCTTCCAGCAGTAGGACACGGGCGTCGGGCCGTAGCTCGCCGAGACGCCTCGCGGCGGCCAGACCGGTGAAACCCGCGCCCACTACGACCACGTCGGCTTCCGTCGGGCCTATCAGGGGCGCGGCAGGAGGGGCCTCCTCGAGGGTCTCGAACCAGCCGTTGTCGCGACGGCTAGCCGGTAGCAGGGTGACGGCGCCCATCGGGTCAGGACCGGTTGGCCCGACCCAAGTTCACGACAGGTCCATCCAGATGGTCTT
>JASLKB010000020.1:0-314 GCA_030747775.1 Acidimicrobiales bacterium
ACCGCGATGAGCAATGCACTCACCGTCATCGGACTCGGCTACGTCGGTCTTCCCCTGGCACAGGAGGCCTGTCGTCAGGGCTTCAACGTGATCGGGTTAGACCTGTCTTCCTCCGTGGTTGACGGCCTTAATCGGGGGAGATCTCACATTGACGACCTGTCTGACGCCGACGTGGCCAGCATGCAGGCTGTGGGCTTTCGTGCTACGTCAGACCCATCGTGCATCGCCGATGCGGACACAGTCGTCATTTGCGTTCCCACTCCACTGTCTGATGACGGCACACCAGATTTAGATGCCGTGATTGCGGCCACCGG
>JASLKB010000020.1:324-23469 GCA_030747775.1 Acidimicrobiales bacterium
TAGTTCGGCCGACTACCTGACCGCGGACTCCCTAGTGGTCCTTGAGTCAACGACGTATCCGGGGACAACCGACGACACCGTCCGCCCGATTCTCGAGGAGGTCAGTGGGCTCGTCGCCGGTCAGGACTTTTCGTTGGCCTATTCGCCCGAGCGGATCGACCCTGGCAATCCGACTTGGACCCTGCGTAACACCCCCAAGGTGGTAGGCGGCCTCACCCCGAAATGTACTGAGCGAGCCGTGGCCTTTTATGGCCAGGTGGTGGAAACAGTGGTGCCGACGTCGGGGATGCGCGAGGCCGAGCTTGCCAAGTTGCTAGAGAACACCTACCGCCACGTCAACATCGCCCTCATGAACGAGATGGCCGTGTTCTGCCATGAGCTGGACATTGATCTTTGGGCATCTATCGATGCAGCTAAGACAAAGCCGTTCGGTTTTCAGGCTTTCTATCCGGGGCCCGGTGTGGGGGGGCACTGCATCCCGATTGATCCCAACTACCTGTCTTGGGTAGTGCGGTCTCTTGGGTACCGGTTTCGGTTCGTTGAACTCGCCCAGGAGGTGAGCGAACGCATGCCGGCCTATGTGGCCAAGCGGGTCCAGGATGCGCTGAACGCTGATCGAAAAGCCGTTAACGGCTCACGGGTACTCCTGCTTGGTGTTGCATACAAGGCTGATATCAGTGACCAGCGGGAAACCCCAGCCCGCCCACTAGCCCGGCAACTCATCGATATGGGGGCCGAGGTGACCTACTTCGACCCGCACGTTACCGAGTTCTTGGTTGCCGGTTTGCCGCTCCCGGCAGAGGATGACCTTGACGTGGCGATCGACGCAGCCGACCTGGTAGTGCTGGTCCAGCCCCATCGGCTGATCCTTGAGACGGGTTCGTTGGGCCGGGCGGCCTTGGTGCTGGATACCAGCGGTCGTCTCACCGGCGACAATGTCGAGCGTCTCTAGGACTCCGGCTCTGGCGTGAGAATCGTCGTCGCTACGGTCGTCCATGATGAGGAGGACGCTCGGATCCGTCATCGCCAGATTCCTGCGCTTCTGGCTGATGGCCACGAAGTGGTTTATGTGGCGCCGATGGTTGACACGAATACCTCCATGGTTGAAATCGCGGGACTTGAGCGACGGGTGGTACCGAGGGCGACTGGGCGGCGTCGCTTGGCTGCAATTCGGGCCGCGGCCAAGGTGTTGGCAGCCGAGACCACCCATGCAGACCTAACGATTGTCCACGACCCGGAACTCACGCTGTTAGACCGATGGATCCATGGCCCCCGGATCTTCGATGTCCACGAGGATCTGCCGGCCCAGGTGGTGGACAAGGACTGGATCCCAGAGACGATCCGGCAGGTAGTCGCTCAACTGGCCGCCCGCCTGGAGGGCCGGGCCGCAAAGCGTTTCTCGCTTTTGCTGGCTGAAGACTCCTATCGGGATCGACTTGGCTCCCACCCGGTCGTCCTGAACCTGCCCGTGGTGCCTCCTAGATGTTCGCCGTCCGAGCGGGGCCGTGCTGTACACCTCGGAAGGCTGTCGTTCAGTCGGGGGGTGGAGGTTCTCGTTGAGGTAGCTGAACGTCTTCCGGCGATTGTTTTCGAGTCGATCGGTCCAGTGGACGACGCAGCCCTCTCGGTCGTGGCTTCCTCGTCACCAAACCTAACTTTGGCGGGGAGGGTGCCTAACCCCGAAGCATTGTCACTGATCGGGGGGGCGACGGCTGGTCTAGCTCTGTTGGGGGATCGGCCTAACTATCGGGGTTCGATGCCCACCAAGGTGCTGGAATACATGGCCCATGGGGTCCCGGTGGTGGCGACTCCACTCCCTGCCGTGGTCGATTTGGTGGAGCGGTCGGGCGCCGGGATTGTTGTGCCGTTTGATGATCCCTCGGCCGTGGTCGAGGCCATCACCCATCTGGATGGGGATGATGGTCTTCGAGGCCGCTGCTCTGCCGCCGGTCGCCGACTGGCGGCGTCATATAACTGGACGGTCCACGCACCGCGTTTTGTCGAAGCTTGCCGGGCCGTTGCTGAGGCCGGCTGAAAGGTCACCCGCCCCAGGGTCGGCTGACCCTGGGGGGATCGGCAGGGATGAAGCCGGGTTCGGTTAGAGAAAGGTTTGGGTTATAGGCGGGATCCTCGCCGAGGTGGTCCCCCCAGCGATCCCGCATTCGGTTGATCTCGCCTTGTAGTCGGGTCCGACGGGCTGGATCGTCGTCATAACCTCGCGACACCGACTCGTGGTGGCGGAGCACGGCCTTGGGCTCAAGAAGTACAGCCTTACCGGCTGACCGGGCCTTTAGGCAGAGGTCGATATCGTTGTAGGCCACGGTCAGGCCCTCGTCGAGGCCGCCGAGTTCGCACCATTGGTCGGCTCGTATGGCCATGCAGGCGCCGGTTACCGCGGCCACTCGGTGGGTGATCTGTAAGCGTCCGAGGTGGCCTGGGTCATCACCCGATAGATGCTTGTGGCCGTGGCCCATTAGCCCCCCGAGGCCTGGGTGCACCCCGGCGTGCTGGATGGTGCCGTCAGGAAATAGTAGGAGTGCCCCGACGATTCCGACATCCGGGCGGTCCAAGTGGGCCGTCATCAACTCGAGCCAGTCGGGGGATAGGACCTCAGTATCGTTGTTCAAGAGGACGAGGTGTTCGCCGGATGCTTCGTCGGCAGCCCGGTTCATCATGGCGGCGAAGTTGAACGGCCCACGGTGTTGGAGGACGGTCGCTGCTGCGTCGTCGGTTAGGGCATCGAGGATGCGGCAGGCGTAGGGCTCGGTGGTCTCGTGGTTCACGATCACCAGCTCCACGTCCGGATGGGTGGACCGTTCACGGATACTTCTGAGACAGGTTTCAAGTAACTGGCCCTGGTCCCTAGTTGGGATAAGGATCGAGACGCGGGGTGGTGTGGCCGAATTTTGCGTTCGTGGTGGGGAAATTGGCAACGCCATCCGGCGGTCCGTAATCGGTCTACTGGCCAGTATGTGGGGGAGGTGGCGGACCTGGGAGGGGTGCAGGTCGGTGGGGACTGGGACGCGGGGAAACGCGTCGCGTAGGTCGGGGTGTCGGGCCACCAGCGGGCTGATCTGACCCAAACCAGCAAATAATTCGGGGTTCCAGTCGGGAAGGAAGGCCGGGTCGACGGGTTGGCGGTCCTTGTCCAAGTGATCGTGGTCGCTGTAGACAAGCCGGAGGTTCGGTCCGTTCGAACCTGTGTCGTCGATAGCGGTGGCCAGTACCCAGAGTGCGGCTTCGTGCAGGACGATCCCCGCTTCCAACTCGACGGTCCAGTGATCAGGGTGTGGCCCTATCGACCAGCCGTCGTGGAGTTGTCGTTCCAGAGAGGCGACTGTTTCGTCTGTACCGTCGCCGGTGGCTACGACCACGGCGAGG
The DNA here is from genome assembly GCA_030747775.1 of Acidimicrobiales bacterium. Lineage (GTDB taxonomy): Bacteria > Actinomycetota > Acidimicrobiia > Acidimicrobiales > MedAcidi-G1 > UBA9410. Next base: position 3,706 of record JASLKB010000020.1, read on the forward strand.
TGGGTGGCTGCCGGGTGAGCGAGTATCCAAGCTCGGTTGGCCTCGGTTAGGTCCACGTGGCACCGCCGCCATTCCGCATGGGTGATTCGGGGAGTGGGACGCAGAGCGATCAGTCGTCGGGCCGATCGCCGGGCGATGCTCGACAGGTCACCGCTCCGCAGTAGCGACCAGGCACTGGACAGGGTGCGGCGACGGATGCCGGTCAACGTTCCGAGGTGGCGGAAGATGCCCATTGCGTCAGCCTAGGAGTCGGCTCGCGGGCTACTGGTTAGCCTTGGTCCGATGCGACCGCTTCGCTTCGTAGTGATCGGTGGTGGGCCCGGCGGCAATTCGGCAGCTACTCATGCAGCCCGTCACGGGGCCGAGGTCACCATTGTCGAGAAAGACGTGCTGGGTGGGGCCGCGCACCTCTGGGACTGCATCCCATCCAAGGCCATGATTGCCACCGGAGGCGCCATGTCGTTTCTGGCCCGTGCTGGCGGCATGGGTCTGGGTGACGTCAGTCCACGAATCGATGTCGACAATCTCTCCAGCCGCCTGGCCCGGATCGAGGAGCGCATTCACCGGTCCACAACCTCACTTCTGGAGAGTCAGAACATTCGTATCCTTGATGGGACAGGCTCGTTGAAGGGTCCCCATCAGGTGGTGGTTGAGACGGTCAACGGTCTGGAGGAAATCGAGGCCGATGTGGTCGTGCTCTCAACTGGGAGTCGTCCGCGGATACCGGAGTTCGCCGAGATGGACGGCGAGCGGATTTTGACCACCCGTGAGGCATACCCGCCTTCCGAGTTCCCCGATCACGTGATTGTCATCGGCTCCGGTGTGACTGGCGTGGAATTCGTCCACATGTTCAAGTCCTACGGCTGCGAGGTGACACTTGTGGTTAGCAGACAGCAGGTACTGCCCCAGAAGGACCCTGAGGTTGCCGCCGCTCTGGAGGCCGATTTTCTGCGGCGTGGCGTTCGATTGCTAAAGGGTGCCCGCGCTCTGTCAGCTACCCGGAACGGCGATCGGGTCACTGTTCATTGCGACGACGGGAGGGTGGTCGAGGGGAGCCACGTGATCCTGGCCGTTGGTTCGATCCCCAACAGCGAGGGGTTGGGTTTGGACGCGGTTGGCATTGAGACCGAAGGCGGCTACATCCCCATTGATCAGTACTGTCGGACGGCCGTTCCCCACATCTACGCGGCGGGCGATGTGTCAGGGAAGCTCCCTCTGTCGTCAGTGGCGCAGATGCAGGGTCGGAAGATCGCCGAGCACGCGATGGGCCTCACCGAGGACCGACCGCACCGGCGGTTGGATTACGACAAGGCGGCTTCGGCGGTCTTCACGGAGCCGGAGATAGCCGATGTGGGTCTGGCTGAGGCTGATGCTTTTGCTGAGGGCCGCAAGATCCGGGTTACCAAGGTGCCGTTCTCTGCGTCGGCTAAGGCAGTCATCAACGACGATCCGCGGGGTTTCATCAAGATCGTGTCCGATCCGGCTACCGGGGTAGTCCTCGGTGGTTCTATCGTCGGGCGGCACGCTGCCGAACTGATCGCCATCGTGGCTCTGGCGGTGACTGCCGGGTTAACTGTGCACGACATCCAAGAGAGTTTGTTCGTACACCCCACTCTGGCTGAGGCCTTGGCCGACGCTGCTGAGTAGTCAGGTCGATCACCCGCCGGACCTTTCTGGGGCAGGCCCTACTCGATCACTATCACCACATCGCCGGCACCTACTGAGTCACCGGCGACGACGAGCACTTCGGAAACCGTGCCAGCCTTGTCGGCAGCCACGTTGTTTTCCATTTTCATGGCCTCCAGGACGCAGACCGTTTCACCAGTGTCCACTTGGTCGCCCACGGCCACCAGCACTTTCGCGATGGTGCCTTGCATGGGGACCGTTACCCGGCCGCTTCCCGACCCGCCACCGCCGCGAAGGGTTCGCTTGGTTCGGGTCCGGGCCGCCGGACTGACCGACTCCGCGGATTCTGGGATCCACATGCTGACGGCAAAGCGGCGACCGTCGACCTCCACGGAGATGTCGCGGCGAGCCGTCAGCACCTCGTTGTCTCTGGTAGTCGACGAATCGGGATCGGTGGACACGTCGGACAGGTCCAGCGTCTCTTCCACCCACTTCGTGGAGTGGGTGGCTGCAGCAAAGTCTGGGTGTCCCAGAATGGCGATGTCGGCTGGGATAGTGGTGGCCACCCCACAGATCTCAAAGTCGGCGAGGGCTCGCAGGGTGCGACGGATAGCCACGTCCCGGTTCCGGCCCCAGATTACGAGTTTGCCGATCAGGTTGTCGTAGTACTGGCTGATCTCGTCGCCGGCTTCATAGCCGCCGTCGAATCTGACGCCGAACCCGTCAGGCACTCGTAGGGAGTCGATCCGTCCCGGGCTTGGCAGGAAGGCCCCACCAGCGGGGTCCTCGGCGTTAATCCGTACCTCAATCGCATGGCCGGAGATCCTCACGTCGCCTTGGGTGAAGTCCAGTGGTTCGCCCGAGGCGATTCGCAGTTGCTGCTCGACGAGGTCGAGGCCGGTTACCAATTCGGTCACCGGATGCTCAACCTGCAGGCGGGTGTTCATTTCGAGGTAGTGGAAATCGCCGTCCTCGTAGAGGAATTCAACGGTGCCGGCGTTGGTGTAGCCACAGCCCAGAGCCACAGCCACCGCGGCCTCGCCCATGGCGCTGCGAACCTCGTCGGATAGGTTCGGGGCTGGTGCCTCTTCTATGAGCTTCTGATGGCGGCGCTGGGCCGAGCAGTCACGCTCGCCTAGGTATACGGCGTTGCCGTGGGTATCGGCAAGCACCTGGATCTCGATGTGGCGGGGGGCGGTGAGGTACTTCTCCATGTAAATCTCGTCCCGGGCGAAGTAAGCGGTTGCCTCCCGCTGGGCCGACTCGATGGCGTCTTCGATGGCTGTCTCGTCGGCTACGACCTTCATGCCGCGGCCTCCACCGCCGTAGGCGGCTTTAATGGCGATCGGGTACCCGTGCTCTATGCCGAAGGTCCGGACCTGCTCGGGGTCGGTGATGAAGTCGGTGGTCCCGGGTACGCCGTGGACGCCTACTCGCTCGGCAGCCAGCCGGGCGCTGATCTTGTCTCCCATGACCTCAATGGCTTCCGGGGGCGGACCGATGAAGGTCACCCCCCGGTCGGTCACCGCCCGGGCGAAGTTAGCGTTCTCCGAGAAGAAGCCGTAGCCCGGGTGGACGGCGTCGGCCTTGCTCCGTTCGATAGCCGAAAGGATGGCCTCGGTGTCGAGATAGCTCTCGGCGGCCGTTTGACCCCCGAGGGGGTAAGCCTCGTCTGCCAGACGGGTGTGGAGGGCGTCACGGTCAAGATCGGAGTAGATGGCGACTGTGGCCACACCCATCTCCCGGCACGCCCGGATGACCCGGACGGCGATCTCACCGCGGTTTGCGATCAGGACTTTGCTGAACACTTCCCTATCATCGCCCGGATGGGAGCCTCCGCGCACCCCCACGAGGGAGAACATCGGTCACACGGCTGTTTTGGAGACCCCCCGGCCCGTTCCAGGTTCCGGATCGAGATGGTCACTGAGACCGGTTCAACCAACGCTGACCTAGCGGATCGGTCAGCGACTGGCGACCTCGGAGTGTTGGATGGTCTGGTATTGCGGGCCCATCACCAGACCGCTGGGCGGGGGAGACTGGACCGCCGCTGGGACGCCCCACCGGGCTCGAACTTGCTCTTCTCGGTGCTACTCAGTCCGGGTTGGCCTGCTGAGCGCCTCCCGCTGGTCACCTCGTGTTTGGCCGTCTCATTGGTCGAGGTATTGGAACCCCTCGTCGAGTCCGATCAGCTTCCGGCAGTCAAGTGGCCCAATGACGTGCTTCTGGTCGACCGTGAGACTGATAGCCCAACTGGCAAGGTGGCGGGCATTCTCGCCGAACTGGTGGGAGGGAGGGCGGGTGCTGACCCGGCCGTGGTGGTGGGGATGGGGGTCAACGTGGGTTGGCCCGGGCCGGGTGACGATGCCCCGCCGGGTGCAGTGTCTCTAGCTGGTGTCGGCCTGACGATCGATCCATCGGACTTGTTGGTTCGCGTCTTGGAGACCTTCGAAGGGTACATATCGGACATGGATAGCCCGGATGGGCCGGTAAGGCTCCGTGAGGCGCATTTGGCAAGATCGGCCACCGTCGGTCGGACGGTGCGCGCCGAAGGTCACGAAGGAGACTTTGTGGGTATCGCGCTTGACGTCGGCCTCGACGGGGCACTGGTGATCGAGTTGGCCGACGGTTCGATCGTCGAGGTGCTAGCTGGTGACATAGTGCACCTGAGGGCCGGCTGAACGTATGGGTCCGGTCGGCTGGCGTTTGCTAGCCGGTCAGGGGTCGGGGGTGCTTGCCTCGAGTTCGTCAAACGCTGCGGCAATTCGGGCGGTTACGGGGCCTGGTGCCGTTTCGAAGGTGGCCTGGAACTCACCGGTGATCTCCGAGATGGCACTCACGTTGCGGGTCGCAGAGGTGAGGAAGGCTTCCTCGGCGGTCAGGAGTTCTCTGGGGTCGATGTCTCGGACCTCTACGCCGCCGTCGGGGGCCCCAGAACCCCCTCGTTCGACCAGCTCGATGATCAGCTCGCGGGTGATTCCGGCCAGGCAGCCTGAGGACAACGGTGGGGTCACTATCCGTCCACCGATAACTAGGAACACATTGGTTCCTGTCCCCTCGCACAGCATCCCTGCGGTGTTGCGAAATAGTGCCTCGGTGCAGCCGCCCCGCTTGGCGGTGGCCAAGGCCATGGCGTTTTCGGCGTACGAGGTCGTCTTTAGGCCGGCTAGGGCACCATGTTCGTTTCGAGACCACGGAACTAGATGGACCCGTTCGGCCTCGGGCCAGGTGTTGCCCTCCGAGGTGGCGACGACCAGCGTGCCAGGGCCCTCTCCTCGGCTTGATCCGAGGGGTCCGGCGCCGCTCGACCAGGTGATCCTGAGCAGGCCGGCCATCGGGTCGGCGGCTAGGACCTCGTTGACGGCCGACCGGATCCACCCCTCGCTCGCCTCGTCTAGACCGAGCCCGCGAGCAGAGCGACCGAGGCGCCGGAGGTGTCGGCTTAGGGCAAACGGGACGCCGTTGACGACCTTGGTGGTCTCAAACACTCCATCGCCGACTACTACGGAGTGATCGTCGGCCCGCACCGCCGCTTCGCTGAGAGCCAACAGGCGTCCGTCGACCCAACTCACGCCTGATGCTGTGCCATGGGGGCCGTCGGGGGTGGGCATCGTTTTGGCCACCGGTGCAGGCTAGGTCACCACCGTGGAGGACGGGGGGCGCCCGGATCAGTTGGAGGCCCACTGGTAGCGTGAGCGACGTGTCGGACGGACCTGTCGACGGACCTGTCGACGGACCTGTCGACGGACCTGATTCCGTCGAGGCAGCGCCCCATCTCGTGTCAGAGACGACTACAGCGGGAGACCTCGCCTTTCGGCGCACATGGCCTCAACGCCTACTCATCGGTTTCAGCCTTCTGCTAGCTGTCGGCCTGTTCATCGGGGCATCTCGTCTGGCCTCCTTCGAGGAGGCGGTGGGCAGCATCGTTCGGATTGACGTGCCGGCAGGGGTGCTGGCCGATCTCGACATGCCGATCGGAGCGGACGACTCCGAGGAGAACTTGGGGTCCGATTCCGCTTCGGGGAGCGAGGACGAGGACCAGGACCGTCCGTCACCACCTCGGAACATTCTGCTGATCGGCACCGACAGTGCCGTAGGCCTCGCTGACGACGACCCTGCAGGGCGACGCGACCGCACACCAGGGGTTGCCTTGGCTGACGCCATCATGTTGCTTCGTCTCGATCCTCACTTGAGGACAGCCTCGGTGCTTTCCCTCCCTCGGGACCTTTACGTGATGATCCATCGGGAGGGCGTGCCGGTCCGTAAGGAAAAGTTGGCCTCGTCTCTCCTAGTCGGGGGAATGGAGCTAGGTGCCCCGACCTTGGTCGACACAGTGACCAGGAACTTCGGTGTGCCAATCCACAATTTCGTGGTTATCGACTTTCTGGGTTTTGAGGAGGTGGTTGACGAGATCGGCGGGGTCCCAGTCTGGTTCCCTTATCCAGCTCGCGACGTGGCGTCCGGCCTCTACGTGGCCGAGGCGGGCTGCACCAAGCTGGATGGTCGGTCGTCGTTGTCTTTCGTGCGGAGTCGAAAGCTAGAGCTGTTCGTGGATGGGAGTTGGCAACGGGTTGGCGTTTGGAATGACCTGGAACGCAATCAGCGCCAACAGGACTTCTTGACTCTTGCCTTGGAAAGGGTTGTCGACATTGGTGCACGGTCGATCATCGTGCGCGACGACCTCATCGAGGCTGCGACTGAGTCGGTGGTGCTCGACGACCGTCTCACCCTTCGCACTCTGCTCCGACTGGGCAATGCCTTCGGCGGCTTCGATCCGGTTGACCTGGGTCGTTATTCGCTTCCGGTGTATGACGACCTCGTCGGCTCGTCGTCAGTGCTGAGGCTCCGTTCCGACGCACGCCGGGTGTTTGACGTTTTTCGGGGGATCACCTTGCGTCCCGAGGACGTGCCGGTCGTCGTCGTCGACGGGCGTGGTCCGGTCGACGAGTCAGTGCCGGCTCACACCCAGCTGGTACTCAAGGGCTTCCCCGTCGAGGCCGGGCTAGGTAGGGCGGTGGGTGTCACCACCGTGCGTGCTCAACGAGAAAGATTCGCGGCGGCCGTGCTGGTGGCCCAGATGGTCACCCCGACCCCACGATTCGAGTTTGTGGACGAACCCTCGCTGGGCGATCGGGTGGAGCTGACACTGGGTAACGACTTCGCCTCGTTCTTGCTGGTTCCCCGTGCCCTCCACGAGGTGGACGCAATGGCCCGTGCAGCCCTTCCGGCTCATGATGGGAAAGTTGATTCGGGCGATGAGCATTCAGCACCGCCGTTCGAGGTGGCCCCTGATCACGGCCGGATCGGGAGGGTGGACGATCCGTTGTCCATGAGGGCTGGAACATGGCTGCCCGCTGAGGTTGGTGTGGCTGTGGATGGCCGTCGCCCGGATGGCTCCGCGTGTTCCTGATGGTGTATCGGGGCGTCGGACGCCGGGTATGACCAGTTTGAGGGTGGCCTTCCTTCTCGAGCAGGCGTGGCACCGGGTGCCCGGCGGGACCGCGGTGGCCGCAGTGGAGTTGGCCCGTGCGTTGCTTGAACGCGACGACGTGGACTTCCTGGGTGTGACGGCCCGACACCGTTCCACTGATCTACCACCGCTGTTAGTTAGCTCTGCTGGTACGGATCATCTGCCGATGGTGTCCTCGGCGTTACCTCGCTTCGTCTTGTACGAGGCCTGGCACCAGTTGGGTCGCCCCCGTGTCGACAGGCTGGTCGGGCGATCCGGTGGGGCTCCCGACGTGGTTCATGCCTCCGGTGGTGCTGTGCCGGCCACTCGATCTCCGCTGGTGGCGACCGTTCACGACGTGGCTTGGCGTCACTATCCCGAGGCGGCCACGCGGCGGGGTCGCCGTCTTTTCGAGGGCTGGCTGAGCGACGCCCGGCGGGCCGATCGGATCGTCTGTCCGTCTGAGGCCACTCGGGCAGATCTCGTAGAGGCCGGCTTCGACGGTGATCGCATCCGGATCGTCTCGCTCGGAGTGGGGCGCACCGACATCGAGCCTGGCCTCCCGGCCCGACTCCGAGCCCGCTACGGGTTGGAGGGCCGGTTCGTCCTGTGGGTCGGCACACTCGAGCCGCGCAAGAACCTGGATCGCCTGGTAGCTGCCATGTCGGAGGCTGGGCCACTGGCCGGCATGCCGTTGGTGCTGGTCGGCCCAGGTGGATGGCAGACCGACGTAATCCAGACCGTGGCGCCCCTTCGAGGGCGTGCGGTGGTTGTCGGTTCGGTGTCGGAGGTCGAAAAGCGGGCCTGGTACGAGGCGGCTGATGTCTTCTGCCTTCCAAGCCTGCACGAGGGCTTCGGCCTCCCTGTCCTAGAGGCCATGGCCCACGGTGTCCCGGTGGTTACTTCGGCGGGCACAGCCACCGAGGAGTTGGTTGGCGACGCCGGTTTGACGGTTGATCCGACCGACACAGGGGCGATCGCAGAGGCTCTGTGTGCCGTTCTGGACGACGAGACACTGGCCGCTCGATTGGCTGATGCGGGTCGTACCCGAGCCGCCTCCCGTAGGTGGTCCGACACCGCAGACGGCATGATGGCGGTCTACCGCGAGGTGGCCGGATGACGGGTTGTGGCCCGGGTCCGGCACGGGCCCGTCCATCTTTGATCGGGGTCGACCTCCTGTGGCTGGTACCCGGTGACGTTGGGGGCAGTGAGGAGTACGCGGTACGCACCCTGCTCGCTTACGCGGCCCACGGCCCGGCCGACGTACGACCGGTCGTCCACCTGAGCATTGCGGCCACCAAGGCCCATCCGGAACTGGGGGCCGCCATGGAGCTTGAGGTGTGTCCGGTAGATAACCAGAACCGGGGCCGGCGACTACTAGCCGAGTCAACCTGGTTAACCCCCCGGACCCGTCGGCTGGACGCCGTCCACCACGTGGGTGGACGGATCCCGGTTCGGACCGGCGCACCGGTAGCCGTCACCGTCCATGACCTCCAGCCCCTCGACTGCCCAGAGCACTTCTCGGTCGCCAAGCGCGCCTACCTGAATCGGGCGCTTCCCCGTTCCATCCGTCGGGCTGACGTGCTGGTCACCGTGTCGGAAACCGTGGCTCGTCAGCTCGGGGAACGCTTTGGGGTGCCGGGCGATCGGGTGGTGGTGGTGTCGCCGGGCGTGGTTGCACCTGTGGCTATTTCTGGGTCGACCCGTCCACCGGGGCCGCCCACGATCCTCTACCCGGCTGTCACCCATCCGCACAAGCGCCACGTGCTACTCGTGGAGGCTTTCCACCTGTTGGCCGACCGCCACCCGACGGTCCGGCTTGTGCTCACCGGAGGTGTGGGTCGCGCCGAGGCCGACGTCCGCCAGGCCATTCAGTTAGGGCCGCACGCCGATCGGATCGAACGGACCGGACGGATCCCGACCGAGGCGATGGCCGAGCGTCTGGCCTCTTCCGCAGTCGTGGCCTTTCCGTCGGCCTATGAGGGCTTTGGTATTCCCGTCCTAGAGGCCATGGCTGCCGGTGTGCCGGCTCTGGTGGCGGCGGGAACACCGACTGCCGAGCTGGTGGGGTCGGCTTCGGTCATGTCTGCTGCCGCAGGCCCGAGCCAGTGGGCTAACGGGCTAGAGCGGCTACTCGTCGATGACGACCACCGACTGGAGCGAGTAGAAGAGGGTCTCGTCGGAGCGACGGCCCACACCTGGGAGGCCTCAGCATCGGCCCTGGAGCAGGCATGGCGACTTCTGCTTGCCACCGGTTCGCCTTCGCGATGGTATGGGATGAGGACCTGACAGTGCGCCTCTTGATCCTGACACCTCACCTGCTCCCCGATTCGGCGCCGACCGGCGAGGTGGTTTCGGCCATCGTCGACAGCCTGACCGCCGAGGGCCATGACGTCCACGTCGTGACTTCGTTGCCCTGGTATCGCGACCACCGGATCGAGGACGAATGGCGTGGTCGACTGGTGCGTCGAGGACATCATGGCGCGGCGACCGTGACTCGCCTTTACCCCTTCCCTGTCGACAAGGGAAGCTTGATAGCCCGGGCCATGGGCTTCATCGGTTTGACCGGGTTGGCCACGTTGGCCGGGATGACTATCAGGGGGCCGTTCGACGGGGTAGTTGCCGTCTCGCCGCCACTGACCTTCGGTACTGCCGGTTGGCTGTTGGCCCGAAGGCACCGTTGTCCACTGGTTTTTAATGTCCAGGACGTATTCCCCGATGTCGCCGTCACGGTGGGGGTGATCCGGTCTCCGCGGGCCATCCGGTTTTTTCGGTGGATGGAGAGGACTACCTATCGGCGATGCGACGCTGTAACTGTCCTATCCGACGACCTAGCGACCAACGTGGAAGCCAAGCTGGCCGGCCCAGAATTGGGGTCCGTGGCTCAGCCAGTAGTGCGCCGGTCGGTGAGGCCGGTGGTGAAGGTCGTACCCAACTTCGTGGACGTGGATGCGATCCGGCCAGCCGACCGCATGACGAAGTACCGGCGGGAACAAGGGCTGGGTGACCGGACGGTGGTGATGTACGCGGGCAACCTCGGACATTCCCAGTCGCTTGATCTTTTGGTTGGGGCCGCCGACCGCCATCGGGACCGTCCGGACCTCGTCTACGTGGTAAACGGGGGAGGGGTGAGGGCTGACGAGATGCGTCGGGCGGCCGAGGTTCGATCCAATCTGGTCGTTGTCGACTACCAGCCCCGGGAGCGGGTATCAGAGGTGCTGGCCACCGCTGACCTTCACCTCGTGCCACTGAGCACCGGCCTGGGAGTGTCCAGCGTCCCATCTAAGACTTATTCGATCTTGGCAGCTGGACGACCGGTGGTGGCCTCGATTGACGAGGGGTCCGAGGTGGCCCGAGTGGTCAGCGAGGCCGGTGCCGGTCTGGTCGTCCCACCTGATGATCTCGACGCTCTCGTAACGGCCATTGAGGACCTCGTCGCCGATCCGATAGCACTGGCTGGGATGGGCGATGCTGGCCGGCAGTGGGCGGAGGCGTGGAGTTCGCCTCGCCAAGTCGCGTTGACCTATGCCGACCTGATCCTTGAACTAGCCCACTGAATCGCTCCCCGGACAGGACGGCTGATCCAAGCGGGCCCCCGATAGCCTCAGCGCCCATGGCACGTGGGGATTCAGCGAGCAAGGTCGCTCGTGCCGCCCGGGCAGGAGCCTCAGGTGGCACCGGTGAGCGGCGGAAGATGGGCTTTCCAGCGATGGTGGCCCTAGTGGTCGTCCTCGGCGCATTGCTGGTCTTCTGGGCACGGACGGACCGGGAGGCGACCTCGGCGCCGCGGGTGGGCGACCACTGGCACTCGGTGTATGACGTGTACGTCTGTGACACCTTCCGCTCGAAGATCGTGCTGGAGACCGACCCCAACGGTATCCACACCCATGGTGACGGTCTTATTCACGTCCACCCGTTCAACAAGCTGGCATCAGGTCGTGACGCCGTTCTTGGCGAGTTCTTCAGTGCCTTCGGTGGCTTCATCGATGACCGGTCGTTCATGCTGGACACGGGCGAGACGGTGGTAGAGGGGTTCGATTGCAGTGGCGAGCCGGCGGTGTTGAAGGTGGCCCGCTTTGACGCCGACGACCTGAGCCGTGAGCCCGAGATTCTGACCGAGGACCTGGCCAACGTGCGACTCCTCAAGAATCGGGAGGCATTCACCATCGCCATGGTGCCCGAGTCTCTCGACCCGCCAGCGCCGCGCCCCGAACGCCTCTCGTTCTTGGACACTGTGGATCCGAACATCCTGCGGTCGGACTCGCCCACACTGGCGACTACGACGACCACAGCGGACTAGCCGGTCGGGCCGTGCAGGCCGTCGTCCTTGCCGGAGGACTGGGAACCCGCCTCTATCCGCTGACTGCGGACACTCCGAAGCAGATGCTGCCGGTCGTTGACCGTCCCATGATTGAACACGTAGTGGCCCATTTAGGTGGCCACGGGGTGACCCGGGTGGTTTTGTCGCTGGCCTTTCGACCCGAGGCCTTCATTGATGCTTACCCGGACGGCACGTGCGCGGGTATACCGATCCATTACTCGGTCGAACCCGAACCGCTGGATACAGCGGGTGCGGTGCGGTTCGCGGCAGTTGATGCTGGCATAGCGGAGACCTTCTTGGTCCTGAACGGTGATGTCCTAACCGACCTCGACGTTTCGGTCATGGTCGACGGCCACCGGACGGCGGGGGCGATGGGGACCATTGCCCTGACCGAGGTGGACAACCCGGCGCGCTATGGCGTGGTTGACCTTGTCCCTGATTGGGAACAAGGTCAACCCGCTGACCAGGAGTTTGCGGGCGAGCCCGCCAGGGAACCGGTGGCTGGGGCCGCAGGTCTGGTGCGGGGATTCGTGGAGAAGCCGTCGCCCGATGCTGCCCCCTCCCGGTGGGTCAATGCGGGGACCTACGTGCTGGAGCCCTCCATCCTGGATCGCATTGAAGTCGGTCGCCGGGTGTCCATCGAACGCGAGGTCTTTCCGTCGCTGGTCCTCGAGGGAAGTCTGCGTGCGCTGTGTTCGGCCTCTTACTGGTTGGATGCGGGCACGCCAGAGGCTTACCTCAGGGCTCAGTTCGATCTCATCGACGGGACTCGGGCATGGATGGACCCGGTCTCCAGCACGGCGGTGGTAGCCGCTGACGCCGAGGTGGAGCGGTCCGTGCTCCTTCCAGGGGCCTCGGTAGCACCAGGCGCACGGGTGTGTGACGCTGTCCTCATGGAGGGAGCGGTGGTGGAGGCTGGGGCGACAGTCCGCGACTCGGTCTTGGGTCCAGGTGCTCGGGTGGGCGAGCGGGCGGTGGTCACCGGTCTGAGCCTGATCGGGCGGGCAGCAGTAGCTCCTAGAGATGCGAAGTTCAATGGAGTACGTCTCCCCGATGGTCAATTTGACGAGCGGTTCTCGGGGGAGGGTTGACCGGTGGCTGTGCTGGTGACCGGCGGCGCCGGGTACATCGGGAGCCACACGGCAGTGGCACTGCACGAGGCTGGGCGGCGGATCGTCGTACTCGATGACCTGTCGAACTCTTCGGAACGGGCCGTGGATGCCATCCGGGCTCTGACGGGAGGAAATTTGACCTTTGTACAGGGCGACGCGGCCGACGTCGACCTGGTGTCTCGCACGATCGTTGAACAAGACGTTGACGAGGTAGTCCACTTTGCAGCGTTTAAGTCAGTGTCAGATTCGGTGGAACGGCCCTTGGCCTACTTCGCCAACAACATGGGGTCGCTGGTCGGCGTGGTAGAGGCGATGGCAGCCACCCGGGTACGCCGGATGGTCTTCTCATCGTCTTGCACGGTTTATGGAGAGCCCGACGAGGTGCCAGTCACGGAGTCTTCGCCCACAGGGGCAGCTAACCCTTACGGCTGGACGAAGTTGCACGGCGAACAGTTCCTCGAGCAGGTGGCGGCCGTCGGAGGACTAGACGTCATGCTCTTGCGCTACTTCAACCCGGTGGGTGCCCACCCGTCGGGAACCATGGGCGAGGATTCGCGCGGGGTACCCACCAACCTCGTGCCTTACCTGATGCAGGTTGCAGTCGGGCGTCTGGAACGCCTCCCGGTCTTCGGAGCCGACTACGACACTCCGGATGGGTCACCGGTACGCGACTACCTCCATGTCGTCGACCTGGCTGAAGGGCACGTGGCCGCCCTCGATGCCTTGCCCGCAAACCCGGGGTGTAGGGCGATCAACTTGGGTACTGGGCGGGGGTACTCGGTGCTTGAAGTGGTTGCCGCTGCTGAACATGCTTTGGGACGTCCGGTCGCCCACGAGGTAGTGGATCGCCGTCCTGGTGACGTGGCCCGCATCTGGGCCGGGACCGACCTCGCCGAGCGGCTACTGGGATGGGCCGCCAGTCGGGGGCTGAGCGAGATGTTGGCCGACCACTGGCGCTGGCAAGAGGCGCATCCTCACGGCTATGGCGACTAACCCGTCTCTGGCGGGTTAGTCGGGTCTACCGGAAGAGGTCGTCGGCGGGGTCTCTAACCACGTCGGCAACCACGCTGCCGTCGCCGAGCCACGTCGGGTCGACCCCTCGCACGATGGCCGCCGGCACGCCGTCGGCCTTACCCATCACTAGCTCTGCGGCTGAAGCGATCTCGTCGACCACGGCAACCTCGGTGACCTGGAGTTCCCGTCCTAGGGCGTCGGTCGTGCCCCGGAGGTCGACCACTGGTCGGAGCCCAGCGCAGCCGATAGCTACATCGGTGACTCCCCGCCGCCACGGCCTGCCGAAGGTGTCGCTGACTACCACGGCTACATCGATCCCGAATCGGTGGGTCAGCGCGTCGCGGATCCGGCGGGCCGAACGGTCTGAGTCAACTGGAAGGAGAGCAGCTCGACCGGCCTCCACGTTGGACAGGTCGATGCCGGCGTTAGCGCACACGAATCCGTGCTCGGTCTCGCTGATGATCAGGTCACCTCGTCGTCGGACCACCCGGACCGACTCACGTTCGACCAGCGTCTTGTGTCCGAATTCGGGGTCCACGTCTACCAGACGGTCCTCGGCCTTGGAGACCACCTTCTGGGTCACCACCAACACATCGCCCTCTTGGAGACTGTTGCCGGTTTGCCGTGTCGCCTCAGCGATTATGGAGGCCAGATCGTCGCCGGGTCCGATCTCTCCGATACCAGTCACTGGGATAATGGCCAACGAGCTTCTCATCGCCGTTGGTCCACACGTGGGCTCTCCGACAGGGTCGAGGAGAGGATGGTCCGACAGAGTCTGGTAGCCACCTCGATGTCAGTCATCACCGTCGGGGTAACCACGCACGTCATGCCTTCTGCCTCGACGGCATCGGCATGGGCGGCATCGGCGTTGTCCACAACCAGGGTGGCCGCTATGTCCCGGTAGAGACGGGCCACGCCGACCACCGTCGGTTCGTGATCCAGTTCGCGCAGCATTCGCTCGGCGGGGCCCTTCAGGGCTGATCCGGCCACGATGGGAGATACGGCGACCACGTCGGATCGGCGTCTGGACAGGGCTTCGTTGATGCCTGGTACCGCGACTATCGGCCCGATTGAAACGATTGGGTTGGACGGGGCGATGACCACGGTTTGGGCTGAGGTGATGGCCTCCAGCACACCGGGTGCCGGGTGGGCTTGTTCCACGCCGTCAAACCGCACTGCGGAGATAGGAACGTCATGACGGAGCTCGACGAAGTAGTCCTGGAAGCCGACCTCGGGACCGGAGGCGAGTCTTACCATGGTGGCTACTCGGTCCTCGGTCATGGGCAGGAGTCGAGCGTGGACGCCGAATGCCTGGGCGATCTCGGAGGTGACCTCGGCGAGACCAGCGCCGTCGGCCAGACGGCCGGTCCGGTGGAGGTGGGTTCCGAGGTCACGGTCACCCAAGCGGAACCAGGCGGGTCCGCCGAGGCGTTGGAGGGCATCCATAGCGTGCCAAGTTTCGTCGGCCAGGCCCCAGCCTGTGTCGGGGTTCACCGCTTCGGCAAGTGTGTAGGTCACGGTGTCGAGGTCTGGTGAGACCGACAGGCCGTGGAGGACCAGGTCGTCGGCGGTGTTGACGATTGCGGTGACTTCGTGGGCCGGCACGGCTTGGACCATGCCGCGTAGCAGGCGGGCCGCTCCCACCCCTCCGGCCAGGACGGTGATCATCGGCTCAGGAGAGGTTCCGGAGGCGACCCTCGAGCAGGGCCATGTCGGCGTCGACCATCATCCCAACCAGGTCCACGAAGTTGACGGTGGGTCGCCAGCCGAGGCGATGGGCGGCTAAGGACGCGTCCCCGACCAGCAGGTCCACTTCGGCGGGCCGGTAGTACTGCTGGTCGACGATTACGTGCTTCTCCCAGTCCAGACCCACCCGGTCGAAGGCGGTCTGGCAGAACTCTCGGACGGTGTGGGTCTCGCCGGTGCAGATCACGAAGTCCTCTGGCTCGTCCTGCTGCAGCATCCGCCACATGGCGTCCACATAGTCGCCTGCGTAGCCCCAGTCCCGCTTGGCGTCCAAGTTCCCAAGTCGCAACTCGGTGGCCTGTCCGAGGGCGATCTGAGCCGCACCGTGGCTGATCTTGCGGGTGACGAACTCGAGGCCGCGTCGGGGACTCTCGTGGTTGAAGAGCATCCCCGAGCAGGCGTGCAGGCCGTAGCTCTCGCGGTAGTTCACGGTGATCCAGTGGCCGTAGACTTTGGCTACTCCGTAGGGGCTCCGGGGATGGAAGTGGGTGGACTCGGTTTGGGGGACCTCTTGGACCTTTCCGAACATCTCGCTGGAACTGGCTTGGTAGAAGCGGATGGTTGGATCGACGAGGCGGATGGCGTCGAGCATGCGGGTTACGCCTAGGGCCGTTGTTTCACCGGTTAGGACCGGCTGACCGAAGGATGTTTGGACGAAGGACTGCGCGGCCAAGTTGTAGACCTCGTCAGGAGCGTGTTCACGGATGGCCTCGACCATGGACAACTGGTCTAGGAGGTCTCCAGAATGAAACTCGATCCGGTCCATGAGGTGGGCGATGCGTTCGTAGTTGACCGTGGAGCTCCGTCGGACCATGCCGACGACCTCGTATCCGCGATCAAGTAAGAACTCGGCGAGATAGGAGCCGTCCTGTCCAGTGATGCCAGTGATGAGGGCGCGCCGCGCCTTGGTGGTATCGGTCACGGGTTCAGTCTGCCGGGGACGATTCATGAAGGCGTCGTCGGGCATCGTTGAGCACTTCGGCCAGTGTGGATTCCATGTTGAGTAGTGGCTCCCAGCCGGTGTCTCGTCGTATCGCTGAGGCATCGCCACGGAGTTCCGGGAGGTCCACTGGGCGGTATAGATCCGGGGCGTCCACCAGAGCGATAGGGCAGTCGGCCAGCGATAGGAGCACTTCGAGGAGCGACCGGATTGAGATGGCTCGACCGGAGCAGACGTTGTAGGCCGTGTCTGGCTGGCCGCTTGTGGCTAATAAGCGGTAGGCCCTGACCACGTCTCGGACATCGGTGAAGTCCCGTCTTGCATCGAGATTTCCCACCTGGATGGAGGTCTCGCCACGACTCTCACATCGGGCGATCCGCAGTGCGAACGCCGAGCAGACGCCCGCCTCCCCCTGGCCTGGTCCGAAGTGGTTGAAGGATCTAGCGCGAACGACGTCTTGCCCGTGTCCGATGTGGGCTTGTTGGGCGATCAGGTCGGCCATGGCCTTGCTCGCCGCATAGGGCGATGCGGGTCGGAAGGGCGCGGCCTCATCGACGGGCAGCTCGTCTGCGCTGACGACCCCGTAGACATCGGCGCTAGTCACCGTGACCACTCGACCCACCCCTACTCTCCGGGCTGCGGCGAGGAGATGGTGGGTTCCCTCGGCATTGACCCGGATGGTGGTGGCCGGTTCAGTCCAAGATCGGGCGACATCAGCTTGACCAGCGAGGTGGAAGACCACATCGGGGAGGTGGTGTCCGAGCAAGTCGGTGAGTCCATCCTGATCGAGTACGTCGGGCCCACCTGATGCCCGGTCGGTGGACACCACTTCATCGCCCTCGGAGAGGAGGTGGTCGACCAGGTGCTGGCCTACGAATCCGGCGGCACCGGTGACCAATGCCTTCATTGGTCGGCACCCTCCGGTTGGGTCTGACGGGAAGTGCGCACCGGAGCATCGTAGGAGGCGGCGCTGTGCGGATGCCGCCCGGGTGGGGACATGACGCGGAAGTAGTCTCGGCAACACCGTGGATGCCGCACCCCTTCCTGTCGGCGGTCAGCCGGACGCTGTCGGTGCCGGTGGCCGGCCAGCGCCCCGGGCTTCGTCAGCCCCGGTGCTTGCCATAGTGGTGGTAGATGACGAGGCCCCGACCCTCGAACAGGTCCTGGGCGGCCTGTTGGCACAGGACCATCCTCGGATTGAGGTGCTGGTCGTGGACGTTCGCCCGATGGGCGCCCGGGTAGGTAATGAGCCGGACGGTCTCCCGTCCCTGGTGGAGCGGGTCGGGTTGATTGCCCCGTCGTCGTTGGTCGTCCGTTCACCGGGCGTGTCGGGTCATGGCCCAGCCGTGGCTACCGGACTGCGGGCCCGCACGGCCCAGCGGGCTGGATTGCCCGACCCGCAGTTCCTACTGTTCGTGCCGGGTCAGGTGGTGCTTGGTGATACCGCGGTTCGGCGCCTAGTCGAGCGAGCGGTGGAGGCCAATGCTGGGGTGGTCGGGCCCAAGGTGGTCGGTCCAGATGGGGCGTTGGAGGAGACTGGCTGGGGATTCGATCCGCTTGGGTCTCCCGTGCCGCTGGTGCCCGATCCGGAACCGGACCAGGGACAGCGCGACGCTGACCTCCAGCTTGACGCGGTGGCCGGCGCTGCGTGGATGGTTCGCGCCGATCTGTTCGCTGAACTGGGAGGTCTCGACCCCGATGGGGTGGATGGGACCGGGCATCTGGAGTTCTGTCAGCGGGCCCGGGCCGTGGGTGCAGCTGTTGCTGTGGTCCCGTCGGCGGTGGCCCGTCGGGTGGGGGTACCCGATTCGGTGCGTCACCCGCGGTCGTTGGCGTGGCCGAGGTTCCGACTGCGTCGTTTGATGGCCTCGCCGCTGACCGGCTTGCTAGCACGGCTTCCCGTCCTGGCAGTGGCCACGGCGGCTGGCGTGGTTTATGGCATCGGTACCGGCCGTTTCCGGCATGCTCAGGGACTGCTAGGGGCATGGCCGTGGAACCTCCGTCGGCTCGGCTCTGCGCGTCGAGGGATTGGAGTCAGCACGGTTGGGCCTCCGTCGACAGCGGTGAGCGACCACCGGGGGTCCTGGTGGCTGGCGCTCCGACGGGTGGTCACCGGGAGGGTGCTGGCGGGGGATGACGACCGATCTGACCGACTGCGGCATCTGAACGGTGTCTTCGGTGCAGTGTTCGGACCGGGTGGCTTAGCCATCATGATCGCCGTCGCTGTACTCGGCTTCGGGTCTCGGTCGCTACTTGTCGACGGCCTCTCTCCGGTCGGACGCCTCCAGCGACTGCCTGCCGAATCAGGCGATCTGGTTGCCGCGTGGTGGGCCGGGTGGCGGTCTACAGGTACGGGTACGTCGGGTTCCGGACCCGACGGCCTAGGTCTGGTCGGGCTGGTGGTTGGGATCTGGCCGTATTCGCCTGACTCCCTATGGACCGTGCTGGTGCTCGGGTCGTTCGCCGTGGGGGCGTTTGGCATTTGGCGACTAGCCCGACCAGTCGGAGGTGGCCGGTCCCGTGCCGTCGCTGTGCTGGTCTACCTGGCTGTCCCGATCCCCTACGAAGCGCTGCGTGCCGGGCGTTTAGCTCCGCTAGCCGCCTATGCCGTAATGCCATGGATTGTTCGTCGGCTGGCTGGTGCCCAGGCCATGGCCCCCTACGGCCTGCGGGGCGGAGAACCGGGTCCCGGGGCGCGTCTGAGGAGTCTCTGGTCCGACGTGCTGGTCACCGGACTGGCACTGGTGGTGGTGGTGGGAGTAGATCCGGTTTTACTGGTGCCGGCGGCAGTCGTCTTCGTAGGCCTCATGGTGGGGACCACTCTGTCGGGCACCACGGACGGGTTGCTCCGGTTGTCAATGGTCGTCGGTGGTGGTGCAGCGCTAGCGGCCTTGGTCCACTTGCCGACAGTGCTCTCGGTTTCGGGGGCCGACGGACGAGGGTGGGCTGGTTGGCTGGGAGGTTCGGTCGCAGGCGGTTGGGGCGCCACCGATTCGATCGGTCTCGATGGGATCCTCTCGCTGAACGCCAGGGCGGGCGGTCTTTCGGCGGTGATGGCGTTGTTCATCCTCCCGGCGCTGGCCCTCGTTGCGGCTCGGGGACGACACCTCTCGGTCGTGATCCGGGCTTGGTTCGTAGTGGCCGCGGGAGCGTCGCTACTGGTCATGTTGGACCGGGAGTGGCTGGGTGACAGTGGATCGGCCCTGCGGGCGGTGGACCCCGGGGTCCTTCTGGTTGTGGTGGCGGTCGGTCTGGCTTGGGCCTCGGCTGCCGGCGTAGCCGGGCTCGGATCTGACCTAGCCCACCTCGCCCGGCAGGTTCACTCGGGCCGGTCAGCCCGGATAGTACGAAATAGCTTTTTAGGCGTCGTGATCGCTGGCCTATCCGTGGGGGTGGTGCCCGTGCTTGCTGGGTCCTTTGCGGGCGACTGGGGAACGGCGCGAACCGACCTAGCTTCGGTGCTACCTGGGATAGGAGGTCGACTCGTTGATGGGCAGTCGGTCCGCGGCGGTGTAGCCCGCGTGCTCTGGTTGGGTGACCCTACGGTGCTACCCGCTGC